>NZ_JBQGAB010000005.1:0-221576 GCF_056542605.1 Ruegeria sp. AB8 | reverse complement strand
ATGCCGTTCGGTTCGGGGACGAACTGCCCGCAGATGTGCCTACCTCAACACAGGAGCGCGCTTACACTTCGCCAATCTGGTATACTCCAGAGGGCTGAGATGTCCGGCAGCCGAGTTTGACTGTGACCGAAGCCCCCTAGCTCCTAAGGCAGCGTCACAAAGCGAAATCCGTCCTTTCAGGCGGTTACTTGGGGCTCGAAGTTGATTGTGGATTGAGCTGCTTTCGGCCAAGACGGTCAGACACAAAGACCGGAGGTGCGAGAAAGGCTCAATCAGCCTCTCTCGGTGGATTGTATCGCTTGTAGGAATAAGTCCAATGCCACCAACCTCGAACTTCGTCAGGTTTCGTATTTAGAGCGTTGCGGAGGCCAGCGAATGGGTATTCGCGGACGGTTTTTCGAAAGTCAGCCGTATTCGTCGAAAGCGCCCTTTCGAATGGTCGAACTTCTTTCAACCAGGTCTGCCTCTAACCTTTCAGGCTCAGGTCTCTCTTGAGTGGAAATCCAACGCGCCAATGCGATCGCTGCCCTTTCACCCATTGTTGAAACTGGAAGATGAACTGTTGTGATGGAAGGTACAGCCACGGCAGAGCTCGGCAGGTCATCCAGGCCCATTAGAGACACCTCGTCCGGGACACTGATGCCGTTGGATTGAAGACCAAACAAAACCCCTAGTGCCACAACGTCCGACAGACACAGGATCGCATCTGGTTTGACCGACATGTTGACGATGCGTGCAGTAGCCTCGGCGCCGCCCCGGAGGCTTATTTCGGTTTCGGCTGTCGTTATCTCGCCATCCCAATTCAGCTCGTGCAGCCCGGAAAGTCGGGCCTGTGTTCGGTCATTGTTGTGAACAGGGCCGTGAACAACTGCAATCCGCCGGTGTCCAAGCTTAATCAGATGCCGTAGGGCCAATTGTGCCGCGGCCTTGTTATCGTACCCAATCGTTGGAAAAGGGTTGGAGACGTCAAAGTATGATGTGATGATCGTGGGGATTCTTGTGCGCTCGATCAGGTCGTGAAATTCAGCGGCGTGTGTTGCGCCAGTAATGATCAGCCCTTCAGCCCCGATATCAACCAGCCCCTTCGCCTTTTCGGCTTCAACCTCCAGGTCTGACTCAGTTGTGGCTACGATCAGTGAAAGCCCATCTTGGGACAGTCTGCGTTCGAGCGCGGCAAGAAACCGAGCGAAAATGGCATTGTCCAACGTTGGTACCAGCGCACCCACGAAACGGGTCCGACCAGAGTTGATTGCTCTGGCGGCCGCGCTGGGGACGAATCGAAGATCCGCAATTGCTTTCTGAACTTTCTCCAGAGTTTCCTTTTTCACAACACCCGGTTCGTTCAGCACCCGGGATACGGTTGCGACCGATACGCCCGCTGCTTTCGCAACATCTCTGAGATTTGCGCGTTTTTTCAACGTCGGGTCTTTTTGTGTCACGTGGTATCGCGCCTATTTTTTCTACCTTCAACGAAAGTATTGACATATGAAACTAGTTTCATCAACTTCTGTAACTAGTTTCATAAATGAGAATCCTACGGCAACATGCATGGTTCAGCTGTCCTACACGAGTTCACGAATGCCGGGTTTGTTGGCCCGGGACGCAGATTCCCGGGCTTTCCGAAGGCCTCGGGTGTCCGAGAATATGTGCTGGCACCACGCGACGCGCACCGTGTTGAAGCCGCCGAGGGCGACCTGCTGTCATTTGAGGCGACATCGCAGGGTTATCCGCTGGACATTGTTGCGTTTGCCGATGGGAGGCCTGCGCTTGCTCGACTGAAACTGCAAGCGAACGGAACGGTTGATCAAGGTGCATTCAACAGCGACCCTTTTACAGGTTGGATTGGTGCAAATGGCGGAGATCCAAGGCAGGAAGTCGCGTGTTTCAGGCTAATGGCCTCATCAGAACCGCTGGTGTTGCGTGTCGAAAAACGCGTGACATTTTGGTTGATCAGGCCAACGCTCATTTCTGGCTTGGTTGAGGGAACCGATACCGGATGCGTTACGGTCTCCCATCAATGTGCAGTCTCGGACCAGCCTCAGCTGCCGCCACTTCTGGGAGATGTCCGGGACGAGTTTACTGTACCGCGAGGAACGGCGCTGGCTTACGAATTGAAAGCGGGCGAATTCGTTCAGATCATCGACGTGGAAGGGCAGCAGTGCTCGGACTTCATGGTGCTTCGTTCCGATGAGCTGAAACATGGAGTCGAATGGATGATCGACTCGACGGCGACGCGATCAATGGTGCGACGCGCCTATCCTGGCCCGGGGTTGCTGGACAAGTTCTACGATCGTGAGATGCGACCACTTCTCAATGTGGTGCAGGACACCTGTGGGCGCCACGACACTTTCGGTCTGGCTTGCACCGCCCGAGGTTATGAAGAGCGCGGCTTTCCCGGCCACGTGAACTGTTCCGATAACATGTCCAATGCGCTGGCGCCTTACGGTGTCGCGCGTCGTTCGGCCTGGCCCGCGATCAATTTTTTCTGGAACACATGGGTTGATCCGGCGACGCATCACATTCTGACCGAGGAGTCCTATTCCCGCCCCGGTGACTATGTCGCCATGCGCGCTATGGAGGACCTGGTGTGCGTTTCGACCGCTTGCCCGGACGATATTGACCCGATCAATGGCTGGAACCCGACGGATGTTCACGTCCGCATCTACCGCCCAGAAACGCCGATCCGCCGTGCGGTTGCCTATCGTGAAAAGGAAGATGCCCCGATGTCGATCAGTCAGGAATCCGCATTTCATGATCGGCTGGCCCCGTTGACCCAACAATTCGCGCCTGCACGTGATCTATGGGCACCAGTCAGCTTTCCGGCGCACGGCACCTTGGGTGAATACTGGGCCTGTCGTGAGGCCGTGACAGTTCAGGACATGAGCGGGTTGCGCAAATTCGATATTGTTGGCCCGGACGCCGAGAAACTGCTGCAGCAGGCAACAACTCGCAACGTGGCGAAGCTGCCGGTCTGGCGTGGGTCCTACACGTTGATGTGTGACGAAAGCGGCTCGGTTATCGATGACGGCACGCTTTTCCGTCTTGCGCCCGAAATCTTCCGTTGGTGCTGCGGATCCGAGGAAAGTGGTCGTTCGCTGCAGGCATTGGCGATGGATATGGGCCTGCAGGTTCGGGTGCACGCGATGCGGAACGCGATGCCAAACCTTGCCATTCAGGGGCCAAAATCCCGCGACTTGCTGCGCAAGATTGCCTTCACTCAGCCACATGTGCCTTCGCTGGATCACCTGAAGTGGTTCGGGGTCACAATTGCCCGGCTCAATGATCGCGATGGTGCGCCATTCATGCTCTCACGCTCGGGTTATACCGGGGAACTGGGTTACGAAGTCTTCTGTTCCAAGACCGACGCGCTAGCGATCTGGGATGCGGTGATGGAGGCGGGTGAAGAGTTTGGGATCACACCCATGGGCTCGGCTGCGCTGGACATCATCCGGATCGAAGCCGGATTGGCCGCGGCAAATGCCGAGTTTGCGCCGGGCGTCGACGCGTTCGAGGCCGGTTTGGACTTCGCGGTCGATCTGAACAAGGCGAGCTTTACGGGCAAATCTGCGCTTGAGCGAAACGCGCGAGAGCCGCGCCGCGTGCTCAAGGGATTGTTGATCGGGTGCGATGATGTGCCTGCTCATGGCGCTTCGGTCTTTGCTGGCGAACGGCAGGTGGGCGTGGTCACTTCGGCCATCCGATCACCGATGCTTGAACACGCGATCGCCATGGCGCGGCTGTCGGTCGAGCATGCCGAGAACGGCACGCAACTTGAAATTGGGCAACTCGACGGGCGGATGAAACGCCTGGGGGCAACGGTATCGGACATTCCATTCATAGACCCGCAACGCAAGCGGGCGCGCGTCTGATGCGCATCCAACACAACGCAACGGGAGAATTTGATATGAAGAAACTGACAACACTTACGGCAACACTGGCTTTCGCCTTGGGTGCTACTTCAGCGTTGGCGCAAGACAAGGTCATGGTGGGCGAACCCAGCTGGCCCGGCGCCAAAATCATGAGCCGCGTCATCGGGCAGGTTATCGAAACGCGTTTGGGCGGAGAGGTGGGCTATGCGCCGGGCGCCAACGCCGTGATTTTTGCCGCAATGGATGGCGGGCGAGGGGACATTGATGTGCACCCCGATGTCTGGTTGCCGAACCAGTCTTCCTTCACCGATGAATACGTCGACCAGAAAGGCACCGTCGCGCTGTCTTCAAGCAGCTACGAGGGCCGGGCCGGGATTTGCGTTCCCAACTACATGGTCGATGATCACAGCATCAAGTCGATCTATGATCTGGCCACGCCTATGGCCCAGGAATTGTTCGACTCTGACGGCGATGGCATGGGCGAAGTTTGGGTCGGCGCGTCGGGCTGGGCCTCAACCAACACCTTTAAGGTGCGTGTGCGCGACTATGGTATCGAAACGTTCCTGACTCCGACAACCGAAGATGAGACGGTGTTCTATTCCCGTCTCAAAGATCAAATCGACCAGAAAAAAGGCGCCGCTTTCTACTGCTACGCGCCGCATTATGTGCACGCGCTGTATGATGTGACAATCCTTGAAGAACCCGCACACGACGCGGCCACATACAAGATGGTTCAGCCGGATCAGGACGCGGATTGGTACAACAAATCGCATGTCAGCACAGGCGAGCCTGTGAAAACCGTGACGGTTGCCCACTCCAAATCTTTGGAGCAGCGCAATCCGGCCGCAGCTTCTTTCCTGAGCAACATCAACATGAATGCTGATCAACTCAGCGGCCTAACCTACGAAGTTGTCGTTAAAGGGCGCGAAACGGATGAAGTTGTGGCCGAATGGATCGCCGCGAACGGCGATACCGTCGACGGCTGGCTGGGCCTGAAAACCAACTGATACCCAGTGCCCCCGGCCAGGTTGTCGGGGGCACATTCTGAAAGCTAGACCAAGGTGGGGCCAGTATGACAGCGGATATCGCAATCGATGCACGCGGCGTGTGGAAAGTGTTCGGAGCACGCGCGCGGGACGCACTGAAAGCCATTCACAGTGAAGGGTTGAGCAAGGCCGAGGTGCTGGAGCAGTTCAACTGTGTTGTCGGCGTCGCTGATGCCAGCTTTGAGATCGAGCGCGGCGAGCTGTTTTGCGTCATGGGCCTTTCCGGGTCGGGTAAATCGACCCTAGTGCGCCACGTGAATCGCCTGCTGGAACCCACCGATGGCCACATCTACCTGGACGGCGATGACGTGATGGGTCTGAACGATGACGGGCTTCGCGATTTGCGGAACCGCCGCGTCGCCATGGTGTTCCAGAACTTCGGCCTGATGCCCCACCGCACTGTCCGCGACAACGTGGCCATGCCTCTGGAAATTCGCGGCACCGGCAAGGCGCGTCGCTGGGAAGAGGCAGATCGCGTTCTCGAACTGGTAGAGCTCAATGGCTGGGAAGACAAATACGCACATGAGTTGTCCGGCGGCATGCAGCAGCGTGTCGGCCTTGCCCGGGCGATCGCTGCAGACCCTGAAATCCTGCTGATGGACGAACCATTCTCGGCCCTCGATCCGCTGATCAGGAAGCAATTGCAAGACCAGTTCATGGAACTCAGCCACAAGCTCAACAAGACCACGATGTTTATCACCCATGACCTTGATGAGGCGATCCGTATCGGCCACCGCATCGCGATCATGAAGGATGGGCGCATCGTTCAGATCGGCACGCCGGAAGAAATCATCCTCAATCCCGCCGACGATTATGTCGCCGATTTCGTCGCCGGGATTTCCAAGCTCAACATGATCTTTGCGCACTCGGTGATGAAACCGGTCGACGAATTCGAGGCCCATCACGGCGAAGTTCCCAATGACGCCAAAGAGGCCCATCCCGACATGGATCTGTCCGACCTGATGAACCTTTGTGTCGAAGGGCACGGAGTGGTCGCAGTCACCCAAGACGGCAAGACCGTGGGCGTGATCAACCGCGCAGGGCTTATCCGCGCCATTCAGAACAGTCAGGCCTAAGGGGACAACGATGAAACACGTTGATGCGCAGCAGGTCAAACCCGAAACTGCCGACCGTCTGGAAGGTTTGATCGCTGATTTTGTCGGGCAAAGCCAAGCATATTATCAAAAGACCTTTGCCTATATGATGCAGGCGCCGGGTTATCGGTTCACCCTGAACAAGGCTGCCGCCGTTCTCGGCCCGATCTGGTTCGGCGCGCGAGGTCTCTGGTCCTGGTTCCTGGGCTTTCTGGTGCTTGAAACACTCGCTTACATTCAGATCGGCTTGGGTCTTTTCGGTGATCTGGGTCGGGAGTTTCGCGAACGGGCCGATCAGATCGAACAAACTCTGGCGCTGCGTCGACAGCAGATCGAGGCGGCGGAACAATCCGGCGCTGCGTCGCTGGAGTCCCTAAAACGCGCGGCAGAGTCGCTGGAAGGCGCCCTGGCCGGAGCGCAGGAAGCCGCACAGAGCGCAGACTCTACCGGTATCACCTATCTGGCGGTCGGGCTTTTCCTGCTGCTAGCCGTCAAACTCCTCGCGGCGTCGTTGGCCAACTGGACGCTGGAAGGTCAGTTCGCGCGCTGGCGATCGGATTCCAGCGTGGCTAATGGATGGTCCGTGACCCGGATGGTCGTTGCGTCCCTGCTGACCGTAGTTGTTGTTGTTCTTTCTGCCATCAAGTTTGCGCAACCTGATGCACTGTCTGTTCTAAAGACCTTTCCGACAAACCGGGATTGGCGGCTCAACGTGGGTGACGGCGTACAGGCCGTATTCGAGTGGACCAAAACAGCCGGACGCGGTTTCTTCGATGGGTTGACCTACGGAATGCGCACCCTTCTGGACTGGATCGAAGTGGTTCTGGTCGACACCCCGTGGCCGGTCGTGGGGCTGGTCATAATCATGCTGGCTTATCTTTCCGCTGGCCCGCGCGTGGCAATTTTCACCGGCGCGGCATTGGCTTATCTCGGCCTGCTGGATTTCTGGGAGAAGGCGATGACAACTATTGCCCTGCTGGGGGCCGCTGCGCTGATCTCGATCACGCTGGGTATTCCGCTTGGCATTTACTGTGCACGCCGCCCCCGAGCGTTTGCCATCGTGCGGCCAATCCTGGACTTCATGCAATCGATGCCGTCCTTCGTGTATCTAATCCCAGTTGTCGCCTTCATCGGGTCCGGCAAACCTGCCGGAGTCGTCGCGACAATGATCTTTGGAAGCCCACCGGTGATCCGCTTTACCGTCCTGGGTCTGCAGCAAGTGCCGGAAACCGTGCGCGAGGCTGCCCTCGCATTTGGCGCAACGCCGCGCTATCTGTTGTGGAAAGTAGATCTGCCGCTGGCGCACAAGACCATCATGGCTGGCGTCAACCAGACCATACTTATGTCACTTGCCATGGTCGTTGTTGCATCACTGATTGGTGCGAAAGGTCTGGGCGAAGATGTGCTGGAGGCTCTGCAATATGCTGCCGCTGGGCAAGGCATACTGGCGGGTCTGGCAATCCTCTTCTGTGCTCTCATTCTGGACCGCATTGTGGCAGGCAAGAAATGACCACGGCTTTCCGGTAGCACCGGTTTGGCTGCTTCCAGTTTTCGGATCTGGTGGTTCGGCATGTAGGAACAGTGATCGGTTCAGGCATTTACGGCAAGATGCTTGGTCATGTGAAAACGGACCGGTCACCGATGAGCGGCAAAATATTGGTTTGTCGTTGATATTTTCTGTTCTTCGTCAAAACCAGAAGCCGTGAAATCCTTCTAAGTACCGCGTGCGCCAGCTTGACGTCGCGGGGCAGGCCAGGGTGTGATAGAGTATACTCAGGTTAAAAAATCTGCTGCTACTTATGCTTAGATGCCAAACTCATCAATTCCGTCGCGGCTTGCGGATGGGTCTTTGCTTTTTCTGGGGCCTGGCACTTTGCCTGAGTATTGCGACATCAGCCGAGGCAAAGCGTGTGGCGCTTGTAATCGGCAACGCACAGTATGACCACGTTTCGGACATTCCCAACTCGGCCAACGACGCCAGGGACGTAGCCGCCGCGCTTGGGCGGATCGGGTTTGTTGTCACCGAAAAATACAACCTCGATTACCGAGACATGCGGCTTACCCTTCGGGATTTTTCCGAGGAAACAGACGACGCAGATATGGTGCTGGTCTACTTTGCGGGCCACGGAATCGAAATCGACAATACAAACTATCTGATACCCACAAACGCGGAACTCAGAAGTGACAAGGATGTAGAGTTCGAGGCCATCCGGTTGGAGACAATGCTGAATTCAGTTTCAACGGCCAAGGGCCTGAAACTGGTTCTTGTGGACGCCTGCCGGAACAATCCGTTCGTGTCGCAAATGGTCCGAACCACGGCGACCCGGTCGATTGGCCGGGGATTGGGACGTATCGACCCGGGCGGCGTACTTGTCGGGTATTCCGCGCGCAGTGGGACGCTGGCATTGGATGGCGTGGGCCGCAACAGCCCTTACGCGCAGGCTTTGCTGGAGCATATCGAAGTGCCCGGTCTGGAATTGGGAAAGCTTTTCCGCAAAGTGCGGGACACAGTTTTTGACCTGACTGAGGGCTATCAGGAGCCGTTCACCTATGGCTCACTGCCCGGGCGCGACATCTTCCTTGTTCCTGCAGCAATCAAGGCTCCTTCAACCGAATTAGACCAAAACTCTGCAACCGCAGAACCCCTCCCTGCTGACGAACGCGAAGACGCGGCTCAACGCGTCCTGCGCGAAGCACTGAAGCTGGAAGATGACAGTGTGAAGAAGGGCGCATTGGAAATGATCGCGCAACTCTATCCGAACACAAGGGCCGGACAGTACGCTGGCGAGGTCGCTGGCGCGATTGGCAATCAGGCTCAGCCAAAAACGAAGGCCTCGGATGACCAAAGGAATGCAGGCGACCTGTCCTTGATTTCGAAGAATACAGCCGACCAGGGGGGTCGGGAGAATGCGCAACAAGACATGGCGCTGGAAACCGAAACTGCGTTGAACTTAAGCCGAAGCGACTATCGAAGTATTCAGCGCGGTCTGAATGCTCTGGGCTATTCCGCCGGGCCAGTTGACGGGATATTCGGTGCGCGGTCTCGCGCGGCCTTGCGTCGATTTCAGGGGCAAAGCGGTTCAGAGGGAACCGGATACCTGACCGAGAAAAGCTATGCTGTTCTGAAAAACATCGCGAAACCCGAACCGCCACTTGATAGCAATGTGCAGCCTGACAGCCGCGTTTCAGTGGCGTTGCCAAATCCCCGTGCCGATGCGTCCAGCCCGCTATATGGGGATTATGTCATCGATATCAGCCGACGGGCGAACCCCAATGGCAAAGACGCGGGTTCAGGCACAAAGCTGGTCTTGCGATTACACTACCGCAAGTCCGCCAACGGGTTTCAGTTGATCAGTGCTCAGGAATTCGCCAAGGGCGGAGCGTCGCGGCCCAAGAGCTATAGCGCATCGCTTTCTGATAGCGGTCAATTGCGCGTGTCCGGCCGCACGAATTACTTGTTCAAGAGTTCGATTGTTGTCGGATTCTCGATAAGTCAGAACCTGCCACCTGATTTTTCGGCGGGAAGGTCGCTGACCAGCACGCAGGGCAGATTTGACAAAAACTGGTTTGTGGACGTCAGGATTACGAAAAGATAACGCTCATCATGGCTGGTCGACTTTATTTTCAGGCCTCACGGCCTGCACTGTCGGAAGACGTATGCAACCGCAGTTGATACGCGGACGGGAAGGCTTTGGTGCCCCGCTATGACCAGGTTTGTTAATCCCAACGGTAATTGAAGCTGACGCTGATCCGTTCGTCCTCGGCCATGTTCATCGGAACCTCATGGCGCAGCCAGCTTTCCCACAGCAACACGTCCCCCACCTTCGGCTTTACATAGATGAACGGCTGCAAGTTACGCCGACCACCCTTGAGGCGCGTGGGCGCGGCCATCATGCGGCCGGACCGAGGGTCTTCCAGTTTCAGCGCGCTGGCGCCTTCTGGCATCGCGACGTAAGTTGTGCCTGAGATCACGCTGTGAGGGTGCAGGTGGCTGGAATGCATCCCGCCTTCGGGCAGGATGTTGATCCACAGATCCTCAAGCTTCAGTTCTCCTTCGCCCAGGTCAAACTCAAGATCCGTGGCAAACGCGGCCACGTGCTGATCCAGAACCTTGACCAGATCGGCAAATATTGGGAACCGCCACGGCAGATCGGTCAGAGAGGCGTAGCTGGTATAACCGGGATAACCGTTTTCCTCACACCAGTCCTGTCCGGCCTCATCATCCTCGGCGATGACGATGCATGAATTTTCCAGCTCTTCCGGGTCGATCTTCGGATCGAATTCAGAAAGGGCAGCGCGGTAGAGGCGGGTGACGAAGAGTGAATCAATCTGTGGCATGGGCCGGGCATAACCCAGCCCTTGCACCAAGGCCAGTTAATGTTTCCAGGGTTAGGTCTTAAGGGGTCCTTTGCCACAGCGCGGGATAGGGCGGCCACCATCCGCATAGGCAAGGCACAATACAATCTCGTCCGGTTTCGGCGCATCGGGTACATTCAGTGTCATAGTGTCGAAATGATCGAAGGACCACGGGTTGTCCTTGTGTCCCAGCGGCAGATCGATTGTGCAACCCGGCGCACCCAGTTTTGCATTTGATGGGATCACAGCCTCACCCCCGCCGGCCGCCGCGCGCATCGGGGCACCAAGCTTGGGATGGATCACAGCCCCGCCTTGTTCAAGATCTCCGTTTATACCGACGATGGCCGCCTTGCCGTATGAAACCGGATCTCCGTCCAGCTGCTCAATTGCCTCGTCAGCCAGATCGGCACCAAGCGCTCCGCCGATCTCGAACAAGTCCGATAAGTCTTCTGTAAACTTGCCTGCCAGTGGGTTTTGAAAGACGGCCATAGCTGCCACGCGAACGATGGGTGGGCATGGCTGGCCCAGTTGATCAGTGGTGATCACTTCTTTGATAAGCACTTTCTTGCGCAACTGAACCATGGGAACCTCCGGCTAACTGACTGACAGCCTAGGGCTGCCTTCGTATTTCGTCGAATCCAATCACGCGACCGCGAATGCAGCGCATCGTTGAAACAGAAAACCCCCGCCGGTGTCCCGGCGGGGGTCTTTTCAGTCACGAACGGGGTTGCCCCCTATCGCTTACCAGTCTTCGCGAACCACGACGCGGGTCTTGATTGGCAGCTTCATCGCGGCCAGGCGCAGGGCCTCGCGGGCGATGTCGTCATTGACGCCGTCGATCTCGAACATCACGCGACCGGGCTTGACCTTGCAAACCCAACGGTCAACGGAACCTTTACCTTTACCCATACGAACTTCGATCGGCTTTGCAGTGACCGGAGTGTCGGGGAAGATGCGGATCCAGACACGACCCTGACGCTTCATGTGGCGGGTCATGGCACGACGCGCAGCTTCGATCTGACGTGCAGTCACACGCTCAGGCTCGATGGCTTTCAGGCCGTAGGTGCCAAAGTTCAGATCAGAGCCGCCCTTGGCTTCGCCCTTGATCCGGCCTTTGTGCATCTTGCGGAATTTTGTACGCTTTGGTTGAAGCATATCTTTCCCTCCTTAGCGACGACCGCCACCAGCACCACGAGGTGCAGGGCCGTCCTGGAGTTCCTGTGCTTTACGGTCACGTGCCTGCGGATCGTGCTCCATGATCTCACCTTTGAAGATCCAGACCTTGATCCCGATGATCCCGTAGGGGGTCATCGCTTCGGCATGTGCGTAATCGATGTCGGCACGCAGGGTGTGCAGAGGCACGCGGCCTTCGCGGTACCACTCGGTCCGTGCGATTTCGGCGCCGCCCAGACGACCAGCGACGTTCACCCGGATACCCAGGGCGCCCATGCGCATGGCGTTCTGAACCGACCGCTTCATCGCGCGACGGAACGAGACGCGGCGCTCCAGCTGCTGAGCGATGGACTCGGCAACCAACTGCGCGTCAAGCTCGGGCTTGCGCACTTCGACGATGTTCAGGTGCAGTTCGCTGTCGGTCATGCGAGCAAGCTTTTTGCGCAGAACTTCGATGTCTGCACCTTTCTTGCCGATGATGACACCGGGGCGTGCAGTGTGGATCGTGACGCGGCACTTCTTGTGCGGACGTTCGATGATCACACGGGCAACACCGGCCTGCTTGCACTCTTTGTTGATGAACTCACGGATTTTGAGGTCTTCCAGCAGAAGATCACCGTAGTCCTTGGTGTCGGCGTACCAGCGGCTATCCCAGGTGCGGTTGACCTGCAGGCGCATGCCGATCGGATTTACTTTATGACCCATTAGGCTTGCTCCTCAACTTGACGCACCTTGATGGTGATCTCCGAGAACGGCTTCATGATCTTGCCGAAACGGCCACGGGCACGCGGACGACCGCGCTTCATGACCAGGTTCTTGCCAACCCATGCTTCGGCGACGATCAGTTCGTCAACGTCCAGGTTGTGGTTGTTTTCGGCATTCGCGATTGCGGACTGCAGGCACTTCTTGACATCCTGCGCGACGCGCTTGTTCGAGAAAGTCAGGTCGGTCAGAGCCTTCTCAACTTTCTTGCCGCGGATCATTTGCGCAACCAGGTTCAGTTTCTGCGGGCTGGTGCGAAGCATGCGCGTTTTCGCCATTGCTTCGTTTTCAGCCACGCGGCGGGGGTTCTTTTCCTTGCCCATGACTTACTTCCGCTTCGCTTTTTTGTCTGCGGCGTGGCCATAATAGGTACGGGTCGGCGAGTATTCACCGAACTTCTGACCGATCATGTCTTCCGAGACGTTTACCGGGATATGCTTCTGGCCGTTGTACACACCAAAGGTCAGACCCACGAACTGGGGCAGAATGGTGGAACGACGCGACCAGATTTTGATGACTTCGTTGCGGCCCGACTCGCGCGCTGCTTCGGCTTTTTTCAGCACGTAAGCATCGACGAAAGGACCCTTCCAAACAGAGCGAGACATGGATTAACGTCCCTTCTTCTTGGCGTGCCGCGAGCGGATGATCAGCTTCTGGGACGCTTTGTTCTTGTTGCGGGTACGCTTACCCTTGGTGTCCTTACCCCACGGAGTAACCGGCGTACGGCCACCCGAGGTACGACCTTCACCACCACCATGCGGGTGATCGATCGGGTTCATTGCAACACCACGAACCGAGGGACGAACGCCCTTGTGGCGCATACGACCGGCTTTACCGAGGTTCTGGTTGCTGTTGTCGGGGTTGGACACGGCACCAACGGTGGCCATGCATTCCTGACGGACCATGCGCAGCTCGCCCGAGCTCAGACGGATCTGAGCGTAGCCGCCATCGCGACCAACGAACTGAGCGTAAGTACCAGCCGCACGTGCGATCTGACCGCCTTTGCCAGGCTTCATCTCGATGTTGTGGACGATGGTACCAATGGGCATGCCCGAGAACGGCATTGCGTTGCCCGGCTTGATGTCAGCCTTGGCGGATGCCACGACTTTGTCACCAACAGCCAGACGCTGCGGAGCCAGGATATATGCCTGCTCGCCGTCTTCGTATTTTACCAGTGCGATGAATGCGGTCCGGTTCGGGTCATATTCGATCCGCTCGACGGTTGCCGCGACATCAAATTTGTTCCGTTTGAAGTCAACGATCCGGTAGAGACGCTTTGCGCCACCGCCGCGGCGGCGTGAAGTGATCCGTCCGGTGTTGTTCCGGCCGCCCGATTTGGTCAAACCCTCAGTGAGAGACTTGACCGGACGTCCTTTCCAAAGCTCCGAACGGTCGATCAGCACCAGCCCGCGCTGGCCCGGCGTCGTCGGCTTGTACGACTTAAGTGCCATGCTTTCTGTCTTCCGTTTAGCAAGTGCAGGGGATTTCCCTGCTATGTGATAGGCCCCCGTAGGTGCCAAGGGTATAGGGCCCCGAAGGTCCCCGGTTACAAATATCAGAGGCCCCGGAACGAATCCGAGGCCGTAAGATTGGGTGCATGTAGCAGTGTTGGGGGTAGGTGTCTATAGGGCCCTGCTGATTTTCTGGCACTCAAATTCGGAACCAACTCAGCAGTCAGGGGGCACAGTAAAAACGACGCCGTTGTTTCGCGAGACCAACAATCTCTCATTATGGATGAATGTCGCGTGCCGTACAACTTGAAGCCAGGACAACCGCGATCCAATTGACGTCCAGCGAAAGGTCGCGCTCGGCCAGCCAGGCCTGCTGCAAACCATAGGCGACCTGTTCCTTGGCGGCCTCACAGTAATAATGCTTACCCTCCTGACGATGATGAATAAGTTCGTGCAGCAGGACAGAAATGTCCTGCGGGTCTTCTGCGCTCCAAGGAAGGACCAGCGTTATCCTCTTCGTTTCAGGATCATAGATCCCGCGGGGCGTGCCGCCAATCATCGAAGCCATCTCACTCGGTTCAGCCAAATCCTTGGTATCAGCAAAAAAGATGCTTGCTGGTGAAGGCGCCCTTGGGAGGTCCGTGGCAGTATCTATCCAGCGGTGAAGCTCTTCCGTCAAATCGTCTGGAACCGTCGGGGTCTCTGCCGCGACCGCGAAGGAAAAGGCAAAAAGAAACTGTGCGGCCACGGCGAGCGTGACACGTCTGAGGAACAGCATTGTTCCCTCCTTCCGAAAGATGAGGAATTGCCCCGAGCCTAGCCGACAGGTATTATTGACCGCAAAAGATCGTTTTTCATTGCTTGATGAGGGAAATTCACGCGTGAAGAAACGGCAATTACCCCCGTTCTCGGCCGTGAAAGCATTTGAGGCCGCAGCCCGGCATCTGAGCTTCAAAGATGCTGCGGACGAACTTTGCTTAAGCCCTTCAGCAATTTCGCACCAAATCCGCGCATTGGAGGATTATCTCGCAACCGCTCTTTTTCGCCGGGAAGGTAACAGGATCAGTTTGACCGGCACCGGTCGAGACTACGCAGGCCGACTGACGCAACTGCTGGACAACCTCGAAGACGGCACCAGCGCGGCGAAGGCTGACGCACATGGTCAAACATTGCGGGTATTGTCCACTCCGGGATTTGCCGCCCGATGGCTTGTGCCAAGGATGGGGCGATTTGAGCACGCGAAAGCGATCAGGCTGCGCATTGCCGAGGGCGCGCCCTCAACAGATTTTGCAACCAACGATGCCGATGTTGTAATCAAGTGGCGCGATGACCCCGAGGTAGGGGTCGATGTCGTGCCATTCCTGAACTCGGCGCGTTATCCGGTCGCTTCACCATCGCTGTTGGAACGCGAAAACATCTCTCATCCAAGGGACCTGTTGCGCTTGACGCTGTTTCGTGACGAAGTTGACGATCAATGGGCTGAATGGTTCCGTGCCGCAGGCGTTGTTGCCGAGCTTCCGTGTGGTGACCCGATTTATCCAAACTGCGAATATGCTTCCACTGCGGCAGAGGCTGGTCTTGGGGTATCGCTTGCCTATGAAGCCGTCATAGGCAGTTCGGTCAACGATGGTCGCCTCGTACGATTGTTCGGGGCCACAACGATTCCATTCACCATCTATGCTATTGCAACGCAAAAAGAAAAACGCGACGACCCACTCGTCAACAGTTTCCGCGAATGGCTGCTCTCTGAGGCCAGGGAAAACGTCGCAAGATCACAACCGATCGAAGCTGCTGAGTAAGAATCCGAGCTCAAGACTTTTTCATTTATTCAGCGTTTTGCCCCATTGTGCAAATTCACAAAGATGACTGCAGCTCTGCAAACTTCCCGTAAACCAGAAAACAATACCTCCGCTTTGGCGGGGGCTTTCACCTCTCTCCAAAAACCGGTTCGATCAGAGACCGGAGGGCACGACGATGGTGTTACCTATTACCAGGGTCACACAGGCTATCTTAAGTCTTTCCGCTTGCCCAACTGTCCGCGGTAACTACCCGCTCACCCATACAGCGCCCGCGCCTCGGCAAAGGACAACAGGCGACGGCTTTGCTCGTCCCACAAATGCAAGCGCGCGTTGGCGAGGCTCTCACGGATGGTCATCCGGTTGCTATTTGCCAGTTCATCATGGTCGCGCAGCACTTCGGTCAGGCGGTAGAACGGGATGCGGCTGTACAGGTGGTGGACGTGGTGGATGCCAATATTGGCCGTGAACCACTGCAATATGGATGGCAGGATGTAATGCGAACTGCCGTGCAGGGCGGCCTCGTGCAATTGCCAGTCCTTGTCGGGATCCCATTGCGTCTCTTCAAACTGGTGCTGAACGTAAAATAGCCAAACGCCAGCCGCAGCGGCAACCAGCGTTGACGGCAGAAAGATCAGCACCATCGGCATCAGGCCACCAAAATAGTAGATCGCCCCCAGCACGGTCAGAATGGCAAGGTTTGTCACCATCGCGCTGACCCAGAATTTCGGAATTCCTGTCAGGCCTAGCGGCAGGCGGTTCTGCAACAGGAACAAATAGCCAGGACCAAAGCCAAACAGGGTGATCGGATGACGATACACGCGGTACCAAAACTGGCTCATCGGCTTCAGTGCGCGGTATTCGTCCACCGTCAGCGTATGGACGTCGCCCATCCCGCGCTTGTCCAGATTACCGGAAGAGTTGTGATGCGTGGAATGCGTACGACGCCAGACGTCATAGGGTGTCAGGGTCAGCACGCCGATCCCCCGCCCGACCCAGTCACTGACCGTCCGGTTCGTGAAAAACGCCCCGTGCCCGCAATCATGCTGTATGGCAAACAGGCGTAGCAGGAACGCCGCATTTATAACCGAGATTGCAAAAGCCAGCCAATAGCTGACCGACAAAGACGCCCACGCCAACGCCCAAAGCGCGATGAAAGGGATTATGGTGGCTCCAAGCTCGAACCAACTGCGCGGCTGGCTCGGCTCCCGATATTTTGCCAGCGTCGACACCCAATCCCGCGCAACGGTCATATCCGGGTTGGCCCGGGTCGAGAAAGAGGATTGGGTCATGCGCCTGCCATATCTTTTGTTTGTTGCATCCCAGATAGACGACCCTACCGGCATAGCAATCCATTTCTTGTCGAGGCGCTGGGTATGGCGCTCAATTTTTGGTGTCGCCACCTAAAGAAAAACCCCCGCTTTCGCGGGGGTCTTATTGGTTTGTCCAAAGACAGTTCCGATCAGAGACCGGTAGAGATGTCGATGGTGTTGCCCTCTTCCAGGGTCACGTATGCTTTCTTGACGTCTTTCCGACGGCCCAACTGGCCGCGGAACCGCTTGACCTTGCCTTTGGTCACGGTGGTGTTCACCGCCTTGACCTTCACACCAAACAGCGCCTCGACGGCCTCTTTGATCTGCGGCTTGTTGCTGTCGATCGCCACTTCAAAGACAACCGCGCCGTTTTCGGACGCCATGGTCGACTTTTCGGTGATGATCGGCTTGCGGATCACGTCGTAGTGTTCTGCCTTCGCGCTCATTTCAGACGAGCCTCCAGTGCTTCGACAGCCGCTTTGGTGAGCACCAGGGTGTCACGCTTGAGGATGTCATAAACGTTTGCACCCATCGACGGCAGAATATCCAGACCTTCGATGTTGCGCGACGCCTTCAGGAACCCTTCGTTCACGGTCGCGCCGTCGATGACCAGAGCGCGTTTCCAGCCCAGGTTTGCAACCTGTTTGGCCAGAGCGGCGGTCTTGCCTTCGGCTTCGGCGTTCTCGATCACAACCAGTTCACCTGCCTTGGCTTTTGCCGACAAAGCGTGGCGCAGGCCAAGCTTGCGGAACTTCTTCGGCAGGTCGTGGCCGTGCGAACGAGGGGTCGGGCCCTTGTAGATACCACCCTTGCGGAAGATCGGCGCGTTACGGTCACCATGGCGTGCGCCACCGGTGCCCTTCTGGCGATAGATCTTCTTGGTCGAGTAGCTGGTTTCCGAGCGGGTCTTCACCTTGTGGGTGCCGGCCTGCGCGTTGTTGCGCTGCCAACGGACCACACGGTGCAGGATGTCCGCACGTGGCTCGAGACCGAACAGATCGGCGTTCAGCTCGATGTCGCCGGCTTTGCCGCCGTCCAGTTTGATTACATCAAGTTTCATGCTTCACCACCTTCCGCGGGAGCTTCTTCCGCGGGTGCTTCGGTTGCAGCCGATTTCACAGCAGCCGGGAAAGGCAGGCCTTCCGGAGCTTTCTTCTTCACGGCGTCCTTGACGGTGACCCAGCCCGATTTCGGTCCGGGAACGGCGCCTTTGATGAAGACCAGACCACGGTCGGCGTCAGTTTTGACGACTTCCAGGTTCTGGGTGGTAACACGAGCAGCACCCATGTGACCGGCCATCTTCTTGCCTTTGAAAACCTTGCCCGGGTCCTGACACTGACCGGTCGAGCCGTGCGAACGGTGGCTGATCGAAACACCGTGCGAGGCGCGAAGACCACCGAAGTTGTGGCGCTTCATTGCACCGGCAAAGCCTTTACCGATCGAGGTACCCGAAACGTCAACTTTCTGACCTTCCAGGAAGTGTTCTGCCGAAATCTCGGCGCCCACTTCGATCAGGCCATCTTCGGAGACGCGGAACTCGGCCAGCTTACGCTTGGGCTCAACCTTTGCAGCGGCATAGTGACCGCGCATGGCCTTCGAGGTTCGTTTTGCCTTGGCAGCACCTGCGCCCAGCTGAACGGCGGTGTAGCCGTCTTTGTCAGCGGTACGCTGTGCAACGACTTGCAGGTTGTCCAGGTGAAGAACGGTCACAGGGATCTGCTTGCCGTCTTCCATGAACAGGCGGGTCATGCCAACTTTTTTTGCGATAATACCAGAGCGCATTCTCATACCCTCCGATTACGACTGCAGCTTGATCTCGACGTCCACACCAGCAGCGAGGTCGAGCTTCATCAGCGCGTCCACGGTCTGGGGGGTCGGATCAACGATGTCCAAGAGACGCTTGTGCGTGCGGATCTCGAACTGGTCGCGGGATTTCTTGTCAACGTGAGGGCCACGGAGAACCGTGAACTTCTCAATCTTGTTCGGCAGCGGGATCGGGCCGCGCACGTTCGCGCCGGTCCGCTTGGCAGTGTTGACGATCTCTTGCGTGCTGGCATCCAGAACGCGATAGTCAAATGCCTTCAGCCGAATACGGATGTTTTGGCTTTGCATATTAACAGCCTTTTATCAGGCGTTGAGGTTGAGAGGAGGACAGACGCGCATCGCCAACCCTCATCGAACCCAAAAGGCGGGAATCACCCCGCCTTGATGTTCTTGTCGAGAACTCGCGCGATCTACAGGGGTGTGAGGAGTTTGGCAAGGGTGAATTGATATCGGCTTGGATTTGGCCTTGCCTACTTCGTCGCACGACTAGCAATCAGCCGTAAAGG
Organism: Ruegeria sp. AB8; assembly: GCF_056542605.1. Classification (NCBI taxonomy): domain Bacteria; kingdom Pseudomonadati; phylum Pseudomonadota; class Alphaproteobacteria; order Rhodobacterales; family Roseobacteraceae; genus Ruegeria; species Ruegeria sp. AB8. The sequence goes on along the minus strand of NZ_JBQGAB010000005.1, from coordinate 202,386 downwards.
TCGTTTTTTGGGATTGGTACACTATGATCATATTCGAATTATTCGTTTGGAGAGGTTGCAATGACTAAACTACTTGTTTCGGCTATCGCCATTTTTGCCAGTACATCCCCCGCATTCGCGCAGTCCAATCGAAGTAACCCAACTGCTGATTACGCTCTGATCAACGGAGAGATCCATACGATGGACGCAGGCAGAAGCGTTGCAACCGCCGTGGGAATAGAAGGCGATGAAATCGTCTATGTGGGCGATGCGGCCGGTTTGAAGGACGTCATCGGCATCGGTACCGAAGTCATCGACCTCAAAGGTAGAATGGCCCTTCCGGGTTTTGTTGATGGGCATATACATGCGGCCGCAGGCGGGTTGATCATGCTTGGCGTGGATCTGCAGACAGATGACAAGGACGAGCTGTTTTCCCGTATCCGCCAGGAAGCCGAAACCAACGACAATGACATAATTCTGGGCTACGGGGTCCGTTTCAACCCATGGACGGACGGAAATCCGACGGCCGCCATGCTCGATGAAATTGAACCTGACCGACCTGTGTTTTTGTGGGCAATCGACGGCCACGCGGCTTGGGTGAATTCCAAGGCGTTGGAAATGGCCGGTGTCGACAAGGACACGCCTGACACAGCGCCGGGTTTTTCCTTTTTTGAACGTGACACCGACGGCAACCCGACCGGGTGGGTCGTCGAGGTGCCAGCCCAGATGCAGGTTCTGACTTCGCTGATAGACATCAACCCCGAGTTCTTGGCGGATGGTGTTTCGAACTGGCTACAGCGTTTCGCTGCTGCCGGGATCACCGCAGTTCATGACCACGGCATTCAGGGGATGAGCCAGGAAGAAGGCTTTCAGATGATGGCCGATTTCGAGAAAAACGGAGATCTGCCAATACGCTTCATCGGCTCATTCTACTGGAACGACGGGGCGATTGACCCCCTTCCCGGCACTCAGGAGCTCAGCGACAAGTTCGACTCTGAATTAGTCAAGGCTCGCTATCTGAAGATCAATATTGATGGTGGGGACGACAAATGGAATGCGCTCTACGTGGATCCATATGCCGACAAACCCGAACTTGAGGTCGACCCGATTATTCCGATCAGATTGGTCAAAGACGCGGTGATCCGCGCCGATGCCGCAGGCTTCAACGTCACGTGTCACTGCTTCGGGGATCTGGCGGTAAGAACTCTTCTGGACGCCATTGAGGCCGCAATCGAAGTGAACCCTGACCGCAAACGTGCGCACAAGATAACGCATGGCACCCTGGTTCATCCCGACGATTACGCCCGGTTCGGAGAGCTGGGCGTCATATATGACACAACCGGCGCGTGGATGACCTTTGACCCGCTCATGCAGTCCATTTCAACGTCCAGACTGGGTGAAGAGCGCGTGCAGGCGATGTTTCCGGTGAACAGGGTCGCGGACGAGGGTGGTATATTCTCATTCGGTTCGGACTGGCCTGTGTCCGGGTACGTATCCGAGTATCGTCCGCTTGCAGCCATTGAGGCAGGGGTAACACGCCAGTTGCGCGGTCGCGCGGATGTTCCGCCGCTGGGTGGAGAAGAGGCCAAAATACCGCTGCAAATGGCATTGGAAGCACATACGATCAACGCCGCTAAAGGTATGGCAATGGACGGCGAGATCGGGAGCATCGAAGTCGGAAAGAAGGCCGATATTGTAGTGCTTGGGGAAAACCTGTTCGAAGTCGAACCATCAGCCATCTCGGATGTCGAAGTTGTCTACACGATCATGGGTGGCGCACTGACGCACCAGAAATCGGATTGAACCGGAGACTTCCTGAACTGCCCGAATTTCGGCGACACGTAGCGGGCCGCCCCATTTGGGGCGGATGCTTCAGCTTGACGATGTGCCGAGTTCAAGCCCGGACTGTCTTTGGTCTTCGGAGAAATTCTGCCAAACGCGGGTGCCGACAGCGTGACCCTCATCGCGCTTGGCGACGCACGAAAACTATCCTCAAACTTCAAGCCGGCGCACGTTCGAACCCGACCGTGGCCTCGCCTCCGGTTTCGGGCTGCAAGGTCTCGCAACTCGCCTTGCCGTTTTCCGCCAGGGCGCAACTGATCTGGCGCTGATGGATGTAGCCGTTGTCCTGGCAGGCAAGATTTCCAGGCTCGATCAGGTTCAGCTGACCTTGCGCGAATTGCGCCTGAACCCTGCCTTCGCATGTGATCCCATCGTTCGACCGCATGACCTGCTTGCCGTTGCCATTGGTGTCGAAACACATCTGCCAGTCCCGATAGGTGCGGATTTCACCGGAATCGACGTCACGGGTGCGATAGGTGGTGTCCAGCGACCAGCAGCCGTAAAGCATTTCCAGATCCGCCTCGTTCCACCCCTCATCGTGCAGCGGTCCGGTGGCATCGGGTGGGGCCTTGACGCATTGCAGCGCGGCCAGTTCTCTCTCCAACTGAAAGATACGGCGTTCCAGCTCCAGACCGGCTGCTTTCGACACACTCAGTTGCTCCTGCGCGACCAGTTGCGTTTGCGGCTTACAGCCTGTCAGGTCCCGCAGTATCGGGATCTGCAACGCACATGCCTGCAGGATCAGTGCCGCAGAAACACCGGCGAGGCCGACGATGCCGACACTGGCAATCATGACTGGCAGGGTTGATCTGACCGGCATATTCCTTAGCGATACCTAATAATTATCTCAAAAACTTCTCTGGCAGAGTTGCGGATATTAGGCCGTTGGTCAATCCGCCCCTTGCCCGAGCAGAATGACAGTTTTCGTTATTTTGCGGGGCGGGGAAGTCGGATAAACTGAAACCTGTATTGGTGGAGTTGGGTCGTGACTGTTTTGAGCCGTCTATTTCGAATTTGGTTTGTCTTGTATCTTTTTGCCGGCACACTGGCCCACGCCCAGCATCAGGGGCACAACACAACCCGCAGCGTATTGTGGTTCAACGCGATGCCCGATTACAGCCCCGAGGTTGTATCGCGGCACCGTCAGCAAATGGCCCAGTTCCTCGATCAGTATCGCGAAGGCAAGGATTTCAATGTCACATACGAACGGAACCTGCAGGGTGGTGGCCTGGCGGCGGCTTTGCGGGGCGGGCAATACGATATTCTGATTCTGGACACAGCTAATCAACGCAAACGGATGAATGCTGAAGACGTGCAGGCCCTGCAGCAGTTTTACGGGGCAGGGCGCCGAACGCTGATGCTGGACGGTTCTTTCGCGATCCGGAACATCAATCATAACCCGACCACGAAGTTTCCGGGCCGGAACGGATCAAGCGGGGCCATTCTGGTCAATCAGCTGTCGGCGCTGGCCGAGCGAGGCGGCGGCGTTCTGATCGGGACGGACCATAATATCTGGCAGGTCAACGCCAACGCGGCGCTGGGCGCACTGGTGCCAGGCGCGCGCTTCAAGGGGACCACCAACCCGTCAACGGACGGCGACTTCATCGGCACAACGCTGATCGGTGGGCGCGAGTCCGTGAAGGCACTGGATTTGCTGCGGCATTGGGAATCCGTGCCCAATCAGGGTGAGGCCCCGGTCGGCACGTTTCAGGATTTCAGTGGGCAGCAGATCGTGTTGTATTCGCTTGTCGAAACAGCTGACAAACCCGGTGGCGGGCGCAAGCGGCCTTATATCTCGGCCAGCTATTACCCCGGCGACAACCGTATCCCGATCGACAGCGACGAAGAGATTTTCGACAATCTGCCTACACACAAAAGCGGCAGTTGATCAGGTCGCCCCTTCGCGCAGCACTTCAGCGGGGTCCACACGCGCAGCACTGCGAGCCGCAAAAAAGGCGGCGGCCATCACAAACACCAGTGTCAGAACGATGATGACCAGGCTTTGAAGCAACCCCAGAACGACAAGACCGTTTTCTTCGGTCAGGCCGCTGTCAAACAAGCGCTCGGCCAGATTGCCGGCGATCCAGAACAGTACGAAACTGACCAGCAAGCCGATCAATCCGCTGACAAATGCCTGAACGACGGGAAACATCCACAGCCTGCGCGAGCCGATCCCCAACAAGGCCAACGAGGCGAGCGTCTGACGCTTGCGCGCGACCTCACCCCAGAACCCGAAGACCAGCGCGGCGGCCAGACCCAGACTGGCAACCCCGGCTGTCAGCAGCAGTGCCAGATTCAGATTGCGTCCCAGGCTGAGGACGCCGCTGACCTCCGCCGTGCGGGCTTCGGTCTGCACGCCAAACCGCTGTTCCAGCCTTGATTGCAGGGCCGCCAGTTCGGTGATGTCGCGGGCAAAGACGCGCATCCCTTCGAATTCAGGCTTGCGTGCGGCGATGTCGCGCCCTTCGGTTATTCCATGATCGGGCAGGGCGTATTCGTCATAAAAGGCTTCGACCAGATCCAGCACCTCGATATTGGCCAGAACGGACCGGCCGGACAGCGCGGAATCCGGAAGGATCACGACAAGTTCCAGCGGCAGCATCAGTTGCCGTTTTCGTTCTGTAGCCTGCGTGAAAATCTGCACGATGTCGCCAACGGAGAACTCGAGCTGACGTGCCAGACTGGCGCTGAGGACCACCTGGTCTGCGCCCAGTTCAAGGTCCTTTGGCAAGGTCGGGTCACCTGTGCCCGACGGAACCAGAACAGCGTCTCGCTTAGCGACGGCCCCTTCCTTTCGGACATTGACGAAATCAAAGATCGACCGGGTTTTTGCCGTGGCAAAGGCCGTCTGTTCCCAGCCCGCCACCTCGGCTACGTCGCTTTCAACAAACGCGCTGTTTCCGGTGGTTTCGATCCGCAAGGTCGCCGGGTCGTTCAACAGCCGCCCGATCAGCGCGTCATAAACCCCGTTCTTGACGCCGAAGATCACCATGAGCGGCACCAGGACCCCGGCAAGAATTGCGACATTGCAGATCAGATGTACGCGTTGGCGCAACAGGTCGCGCAAGGCCAGCTCGATCATCAGCCTCATGCCGCGTCCCCCGCTGTCGCCACTCCGGTCTGGCCGTGTAGTTGGCTGATGACGTTGGACTGGTTCGCCGGATCCACCAGTCCAAGGGCGATCCGGCGGAGCGAAAACTGGTCCAGAAGGTCCAGATCATGGGACGAGATGATTACACCGGCCCCGCCCGAAATGGCCATATCGATCAGCAACCCCATCGCGGTCGAGGCTGCCCCGGGGTCCAGCGCTGCGGTGGGTTCGTCCGCGATCACAAAGGCGGGGCGATGCGCCAGCGCACGGCAGATGGCAACACGCTGACGCTGACCGATGGACAACGCGCCGGGATACAGCGCGGAAATTTCCGAGATCCCCAATCGCCGCAGCAACTCGCTGCACCATCCCGGATCATCCATACCGACAATCTTTTGCGACAGCGCAACATTGTCGGCCACGGTCAGAAAAGGCAAAAGGCCGCCGCTTTGTGGAACGAACCCAAACATCGTCCCGCGAATTTCAGCGGGCGACGTGCTGTGATTGTTCCAGATGCCGCCAAAATCCAGCCCATCCTCATCAACCCCGATCAGAAATTTCTTCGCCGTTGATGGACGCCGCAGCAACCCGAGTGTCTCAAGCAACAGGGTCTTGCCCGTGCCGCTGGGGCCGGTCAGGCCTATCGCTTCTCCTGAAGTCAGGCTTAGGCCCGGAACATCCAGCGTAAACCGACGTTCCAGATCGCTCAGGCTGACCGATACACCTTCAAGAAGCAGCTGAGCCGACACGGGTCAGGGCAACACGTCAAAGGGCATGGCAAAGACATGCTCGCCGTCAGGCGCGCCCTCGTAAAGTGCAGTCCAGACGGTGCTGTCAAACAGCCACTTCCGATATTGGGTCAGTTTCTGGCGCATGCCATCGATCACGCTGCGGCGGAACATGGCGCTTTCGGCCCAGCGTTGCTCGCTCATGCCCAGAACCTGGCTTTGATAGGGCAGACGGTCCAGAAACTCCATCGCGCCGCCCAGCGTGTCGGCGTTTGCGTTGACCAGCAGGTCCGGGTTCTGCGCCATATCCGCGATCAGACCCCGAACCTGCGAGAAGAAATCAAGCGACTGTTCCGAGCTTTGCGCGGTTTCGCCAAAGCGCACCAAATTGTCCAGAAACTCGGCCATGCTGGCCATCTCGTTCTTGGTCACCAGCAGGCGCGGTTCGATGGCAAGCCGGTCGGGTGCTTCGACAGCGCGATTGGGCAGCCAGCCCTTGATCACGTCAGGGGCTTGCGTGCCTTTTTGTTCACCCAGCCAGGCCAGTTGCATGGCGCGGCCCAGTTCGACCAGGCCTTCGCCAGCCTCTTCCGGGTTGAGCACCGTTTTTTCGCCCCGGACGATACGGACATGGTCGGTCAGTGCGGTCACCAGCCGGGTGACGACGCCTTCAAATGCCTGTTCCGAGCCGCCTTCGATGGGGAAATAGTACTCCCGCCCGGCAAAGCGCGAAAGCTCACGGTATTTGGCGGCGGCATAGGCGTGATTGCCCTGCCCGTTGGGGGTTTTGAGGTGCAGCGTCATGACGACGATATTGCGGCCTTCGGCGTCTTTCTGCAGTTCGACGGTTCCGATCTCGGACCGCGCGTTCGGATCCCGCGGGTCTTTCGGCCCAGCGTCGGTCACCAGAATGACATAGCGCGCATCGATCTTGTCACCGTCACCCTTGGACAGTTCCCAATCAATCGTATCGATCGCATCCTCGACGCCAGCAAGGCTGTCTTCGTTGAAACCGGGCGAATTGGCGCGGGCCACATAGGTTGCCTCGCCAATCGCAGACAGAACCGGGCTTTGATCCTGACGCCGTTCCACATCCATCAGAGTTTTGGTGCGGTATTCCAGCTCTGGCACAGCTTCGGTGTTGTCGCGAAATCCGATCACTCCGAAATTGACCAGCTTTCCGATTTCGGTGCCCTCAATCTGGCGCACTGTGTTCTGAAGAACGCGCTGTGTGGCAGCGATGTAAGGCTCCATCGACTGCGTCGTGTCCAGAACAAAGACGATGCCCACATCAAAGGCTGCCGGATCGCCCTGAAGTTCCTGTGCGCCTGCCGTATCCTCTTGTTTCGGGACCGAGGCCACCTGCATCAGCAGGACCTCGTCATATGTCAACGGATGCAACGCCTCGGTGAAATCGAGGATCGGCATCAGATACAGTTCGTCGCGGATATTGACGAATTCCTGTGGTTCGACCGAGACGACACCATTCTGACCGTCAACAACACCGGCCGAGGCTTCGGCGACCAGACGTTCCTGCACATCGCGCAGCGCTTCGTGGTTCATCAGCCAATCTAGGTTCTGCTGCGTGTCGAACAGCAGTTGACGGCTGCGACCGGCGGAATTGGTAAAGGCACCGACGATGTTCTGCTTCCATGGTACGGTACCGGGCTCCTGCACCCAGCCTTCGGGCGCCATATTCGGGCTTGGGCCGACCTCAAGCCAACCGTCTTGCCGTGCAAAGACATAAAGCGGCTGAAAGGCCGGATAGGTCGATTGCGCAGGGCCGTTTGCCGACGGGTGAAGCGTGGTGCCGGGGCGGGTCAGGACCCGTTCATAGATTGTTTGGGTTCCTTCAAGCAGCAGGGGTTTGCGTTGCTGTGCGTCCGCACCAGCCGCCCCAAACGCCCAGAGCAATGCAAAGACGGCAACGAACCGGAGTATCAGGGCAGGGTGCATGGTTTTCAGGGTCCTCTGGGTCACTGGCAATAATCTTCAAACGCGCTTTTCGACAGGGAATCGGACTTGATCCGCAGACGTGTACAGACCGCTGCCAGGCGATCCGCTGCTTCCTGGGACCCGGCCTTGACGGCCCTGTCGTAATACTCCGCCGCCAGGGACGGCTTATCAGGGAATGTCAGGCCGATCTGACCTTCGATAACGTCATCCGTGACGCCGCTGTCGTAAATTGAACCGAACATGGCAAGCGCCTGGGCATCTCCGGCAAGGGCCGCTTTTTCGACAAGACCCAGTGCGTCATCGGCCGACAAACTGCCACCGCATTCGCGCATTTTGCCTGCCACCGCGTCGAAACCTTGCGACGAGAGTTCGGCAAGCTGAGACATGGCGCAGGCATTCTGTACCGGGTCCGGTTCAGGTTCGGGCGCGGGTTCCGGCTCAGTCACTTCGACCGGGTCATCTTCCGGCGTGGTGCCCGGCATCAGGAACAGATAGGCAAGCGCGGCAAGGACCGCTGCCACCACGACCCCGCCGATAATCAATCCGGACTTGCTGGATTTTCCTTCGGATTCTTCCTCTGACGTATCTGACGGGGCGACGCTGCCCTTGCCTTCCAGATTGCTTTCAGGTGACTTTGCGTCCCCATCATCGCCCACGTCGACACCACTTTCGGCATCGTCTGTCTGCGGTTGCGCCACCATTACGGTTGGTGCTTTGACTTCAGGTGCCGTGCCGGTGCCGCCGATGCCACCAATGACGGCCTCGTCCGGGCCTGCATTGATATCGTCAGGCCAATAGGTGTCCCAACTGCCGCCGCCCACTTCGATCCGAACGGGTGTATCTTCTTCGATGTGGTTTACAACCTCGGGTCCGACGACCAGTCGCAGCGAGTCGCCGCCCTGTTCGGCGGTGCGCGCCGGGATACTCGCTCGGTTCGGCTGCCAGCCATCCGCGCCCAGCCATTTCTGCTGATAGCTGTTGAACACCGCAACGCTGACCGGATCATCATCGGCGGTCGCACCGGATATGGTGATTTCGGCAAAGCCACCGCGAGGATGTTTGGGATCTGGTTTGATCTCGATCACGAGGGTTGCTCCGCGTTGACTGTTAGCTCGTTGAGGACGCCGCCCAGTTTGATGTTCTGTTCAATATTCACCGTGCCGGCATCACCATCCTTGGCGTTTTCTACAAACAGCGCGTCCAATGCGAATACCCAATCCGTCCAGGTATCTGTCGCGGCTGCGCGGGGCACTTCAGGCAGGCTTTCGGCAGTATCAGCGCCCTTGTGTTTTTCGAACGCTTTCCTGCTTGCTCCTTCGCCAAGATCAATGTCCAGACCCTGTCCATTAAACATGTCGCGGGCGCCAAGCGTAGTGACAAAATTATTAATTCGTTCCGAGCAGACAATGGCGGCAGACGGCGCCTGCTTGTCGACGGTCAGGCTGTAAGAAATGCTTCGCAGCAGTTCCATAATGCCGCTCTGGACATTGGTGCGCGAGAAACCGTGCACCATTTCATTGACCAGATCGCCGGCTTTTTCCGGCGTCAGTTGGAAGATGGCCAGCCGTTCTTCATCCTCACGGAACCGGTTCAGGCCCTCGACCCAGACGGAAATCGCGGTATCTGCCTGAAAGGTCTCGGGCGTCATGGTGCGGATTGATTTTGTCTTTGGCTTGTCATCCTCGGCCTCGGGCGTTTCAGGCGGAGCTGCATTGGCCTGCGAGGTCGGGGCCGATGGTCTGGCCGGTGCGCCGGGACGTAACGGTGCGCCGGGGCGCGCCGGGCTTGGTGCGCTGGTCGCGGCGGCCGGCGTTACTGCGGCAGGTTTGTGCGCTTCATTTGCAACCGCGTTCGTGATGCGGATTGACGAAGGCACCCGCGAAATCCGGTCCTGCACCGCATCCTGATCCACCGACAACGCATTCAGGAAGGCACCGAACCGGTGGTTGGACAAGGTCAGTTCAAGACTGTCGATGATACCGGCGGCGGCAAGTCTCTTTTCCTCGATCCGTTTTTCGACGTCATCGGAGATGTAGAACTGGGCCAGTTCCTGATACAGATTGGCGGCGACCGCTTCGACCTGATTGCTGATCTGGCGCAGTTTGCTTTCGGGTTTGCAGACTTTCGTCAGTTCTTCGATCAGATAGCTGACACCACCATCGTTCAGGCCAAGCGCAGCTTCCCATGCCCGTTCGGGATCCTTGAAGTGCTTTTGCACCGGTTCCGCCTGAAGACAGCCCGCCTTGAGCTCGGCCAGGCGGTTGACCTTGTCGGGGATGATCTCGACCTCGCGTTCATCCTCGTATTTGATCAGCGCTTCGATCGGATAATAGGGGTTTCGCAACCAGTAGCAGTTGGTGAACGGTTCGGTCCCGGCCCATTTGTGAACCCATGACGTTGGCACCTTGCCGAACCCTTTCAGCAAGGACGCATCCATGCGCCGCTCGAACCGCTCGTAATCCTCGGCGCCCGAGGCGCTGTCGATCAGGTGTTTGTCGAACTTGGTCATCACGAAGAACAGAATACAGTCGTTCTTGGCCCGTTCATCCGGGGTCGCGCCATGGGTCAGCTCGATCCACTGCTCGACCAGTCCCGGCAAGCTGAGCGTTTCCATGTTGCTGTCGGGCACACACAGCAGCATCGAGGTGATTTCCTGGTTCGAAACGTAGCGATCGAACAGATAGGCCACCTTGCCGCGCAATAGCATGTTGGTTACGGCTTCTTCGGGATTGCGAAGGGTGACTGACAGAGGTGCCTCAAACCGGTTGCGGGCACCGGGAAAGTCCAGCAGATCGGTTTCGGCAAACAGGGGTGATGGCTGTTCTTCCATCGGAAAGACCAGTTCCGCCGCCAGCGCGGTTGTCACCGCACGGTTCAGCTGACCGTTCTGCCCGGCGGCGGTCTGGATATTCAGCATGTCCTCGCCCTCCGGTCCAAACAGACCCGACAGGGTGTTGACGTCGATGATTGAGGTCTCGCGCGGCTGCAGCGAACCCAGCGAAGCGTAGATCACCTCGGCATGGTTGATCGTCGCCAGCGCTTTGGACAGTTTGATGTACAGGTTGGTCAGCGGTTCGTACCCGCCCCACAGGATCGACAGAAACTGCCCGCGATCTTCGGGTGTCAGGCGCGGAGCTAGTTCGGCCGCTTCGTCCCAGAACCCGCCCAGATTGAAGGCATAGGACGATTTGCTGACCCACTTTTGGACGTAATCAGCAATCTCGTAGACTTCTTCATAGTCTATCCCGCCGGTGGGTGCTGCCTGCGCCTTGCCTGAATGAGCCGAAAAATGAGCCCCCAGCGATTCCGGTGTCGGCGGCTCTTCGGACAGGTCGCCATCCTCGTAAAAGCTGTTGATCAGCGTGCGCGCGATGTCAGCCTCGGTCAGCAGGTTGAGCTGGATCGGGTACCCGTCCGGCGTCGGGGCCTTGGTCATGGTGAACCGCGTCACCAGCCCGGTGGACTCGCCGTCACCTGCCGGATTCACCTGGCTGATATAGTCAAGCTTGCCGCCCGGGCCGTTGAAATCGGCCACCAGACGCCCCTCGTTCGGGCGGGCCAGAACCGAGACCAGAAAGGACTTGCCGGCCTGCGAGGGACCGAAGACACTGACGCTCATCTTGGTTTGCGAAGCGCGCCCCAGTCGTTCGGCCCGCCTTGCAGCTTTGCGCAGAACTTTGGGCAGATGGGCGACGCGGCCCTCGACGGTCTGCGCGTTCTCGGGATCACTGATCCATTCCAGCGCGGCGCGGGACAAGCGGGCGACATCGGTGCAGCGGTTGGTAAGGGCGTCTTGTTGGCTCATATCATCGTCTCACATCTTCAAACCGGTTCAGACCTGGAACACGCCAGTGTCGATCCAGTATTCATCTTCGAACCCAAGGGTGTGCAGGCGCAAAATGACATCACTTGATTTCATCGCGCCGCCTTCGCCGTCTTCTACCTGATCGATCTCGAACGCCTCGCGCATGGATTCGCGGCGCAGCTTGTCTTCGCTGGTTTCCCCATCGCTGTCGTCAAAGTCGGTCTTGCGCAGTTCGACCCGGATCGGCAGCGGGCGTGACTGGTTGCCGGTATCCGCAAAATCCAGCCGGAACAGCGGCGTAGTTGTCCAGCGGTCCAACGGTAACTGCCGCGATCCGATATAGACTGGCGAATAGAGGTTCACGGTCGCGGTGTCATTGCTGGACCCATCCGTGTCCAGATCGACATCCGAGAACAGGATGCGTTCGTCCGGGATCTGGCCGTTGATGTCCATCTCACCGACAAACCGCGCGGTCGAGCGCATCTGGAACGCGCCGGTCGTGACCTTGAAATTCGGGATACGGTTTTCCGACAGCGCGATCAGCATACCGCCGACCGCAACGGTCGATTTCGGATCGCCGATCTTTTGCGAAACAGGATCCCGGAATGGGTACCAGCGCCCGGTCTTGTACTGGTGCATCGATATCAGCCGGTGCGGTGACACAACCAGCATTTCCTCGACGATCGAGCGGATGGCCGGCAGGCGCGAGGGCCGTCCGGTCAGCAGCACGACATCAACGCCCAGATGGTCGATCACCTCGCACATGTTGCCCAGAACGCGCTGGAATACCTCGCGGCTGATCGCATCGACATCTTCGCGCGAGCTGGTCAGGACCAGATCGGCCAGCCTCCAGTCGCGTGCACCAAGGGCAGCCGCCGCGTCTTCGACATATGACAGGATGTCAGAGCCGACTTCGCGGCCGCCATTCGCATCGGGTGTCGGTTCGGTCGTTGGTGCTTCTGCTACCTCTTCTTCACCTTCAGGCCGATCTTCGGGATCAACCGGCTCGGGCATGCCCAGAATGCGCGCCACGGGCAGGTCGAACCGGTCGAACTCTTCCGAGGTTTCGCAGTGGGCCAGAGTTGCCTCGGCCAGGGGCACAAGCACGCGCAGCGAGAATTGCCGGCGTCGCTGAACGGCCTGCTGATCCTGCCCGCCGATGTCGCCGCCGAACAGCTCGCGCAGCTTCTCGGCCACGTAGACGCCGCCTGCGGCTTCGATGGATTCCTGAATGCGCGGAATGATGATGGCGCTGACCACTCGGTGAACCAGGTCATCACCCGCGATGCGGAACCCCTCGCGGAACGTCTGTTCGGGGTGCAGAACCCGGTTGGCTTCATTCCGGTAGGTGGTGATCATCAGGTCGGTTGTGCCACCACCCACATCAATGCTGGCCAGCCTCAACGACGGTTCCTCGGCCCCCGACGGGGACATGCGGGGCTTGCCCTTGAGGTTGATGAACGTATCGATGCGCCCGTCGAATTTCTGTGTCAGCTCGCTGTAGAGGTAGACAAGCTGGGTACACGACGCTTCGTCCCAGTCCACCATCACCTCGGGCTTGGTCGAATAGGGCTTCTGAGCGCTGTCCAAACCCAATTGCTGCCAGATCAGGCCAAGCGCGCCTTGCGTGCGCGAACGGATGATGGCCTGTTCCTTGATCGGCGTGGCGGTTGGCAGGCTCAGGATGATGCGGTTCAGACGGCGTGGCAGATCCGATTGCGCCCGGCGCGATCGCCCGGCAGGATCGTTGATCTGGATCAGCGCGTGCGCAATGATCTCGCCCATCATGAACCCGAACAGCGAACTGCGCGAGAAGCGTGGCCGGATGGCCGGAGTGCTGGGTGTTTCACCCCGGCGGCGCAGGCGTTGTTCTTCCTCATACCGGACCTGCTTCATCACATCGCCTGCCTCATTGAGGTGGCGCATGGCAGATCGCACCGCCTTGGGCAGGTTGTTTGGGTCCATGTGATTGTGGAACCGCCAGTCCTGCTGCACGGCGGCGCTGTCCCATAGGTATCGTTTCGGTGACGACAGACCGGACAGGGTTTCGGTCCCTTCCTCGCCCTGAACCAGCCGCACCGCTTCGGGGCCGATGCGCACAAAGCTGGGCCACAGGAACGCGTTGCGCCGTCCCGAACGACTGGCATAGCGATCATCGCCGAACCGGACATCGGAAAACTCGACCCGGCTGGGGAACAGACCGCTGTAGTAGAATTCCGGTTTGCTGAGATCGCGGATTTCCAGCGGGAAGGACCGCGCCAGATCGACACGTGTTTCACCCGGAAACTGCTCGATCAGAATGCCGCAGGTCCGGCTGTTGCCGACGTCCAGAACCAGATCGACATTCACCGGTGTAACAGCGTCCCGCTCGCTGACGGTATTGGCAAAACGCACGGTCGGCGGGTTCGCGGTATTCTGTACGACCTGCAGATAAGCCAGGTATCGTGCCCAATGTTCGAACCGGTGCGGCAGGTCCTCTTCCGCGAAACGGCGTCCGGGTCGTTCAGCGCGCTTGAAGTTGATGAACAGCTCTTTCAGCCACTCCGACACCCAGCGCTGATGATCCAGCATGTTGCCGTCTTCGTCCGTTTCGGGACGGCGCAGGAACCATCTCATGTCGTTGGGTTCGGTCACCAGTTTGAAATCGCGGGCCTTTTCGGCATCCGATTTCTCAGGCGCGACGTAATTCATGTCCTGCTGATGATCCACCAACGTGGTGTCCAGCGCGATCTGGATCCTGTGGGTATGCCCGGTTTCGGCGTCCGGTTCGGCCAGTTCGACGGTTCGCATACGCGCCCAGCTGGACGGGCCAGGGTCGAACTGCAATTCACCGGCATGGCCGCGCTGGCTTTTCTGACGCAGGAAAGGCACCGGCACCCATTTGTCCAGAAACGGGTCCAGCGCCGCAGTTGGCCGAACCGAATATTCGTCGTCATCGTCGCGCCGCGCGTCCAGGATTTCGGCGTCGCGCGTGTCATCGCCGGACAGCGGGAACAGGGTCAGAATGTTCTCACCATCCTGCTCGCCCGTGACCCGTTCGATATATCGCAGAGGGCGCATTTCGAGCTTGGAAATGTCAAAGCCGAAATCCAGCATTTGAATTCCCGAGAACGGAATCAGAGTGATTTCTTCGCGCAAATTCGCGAGTTTGCGAATTTGTGGTTTCCGATCCCTGAGCATCAGTTTCCCTTTCCAACTTCGTATTGTTTGGTCCACGCGGGTTGGCCGCTTGTGACTGAACCATTGAATATTTTGGTCTCGACCCCGTCCTTGATACGCAATCGGAAGGATTGCGTGGTGCTTTGGCCGTGGGGGTCAAACAATGAGACTGCGATATTGTACGGTCCATTGGCCGGGGCGTCGAAATACATGCTTTCGATTGCGTTGGGCACGGCCGTACGAATGTCGTGATTGCCGCCGATATCCAGGTTGCCACCGCAAGCCGCGCGATTGTCGTAATTGATGATCTGATTGCCCGGGCACCGCACATCCAGATGTAAGTCCGCAACCGAGTCCCACAGCAACGAAATCGTCAGTTTTCCTTCGCGTGCACCGCGTTCAGCCAGTCTTTCGCTGTCGATATCCGGAACCAGTTGCGCCCGGTCTTTCGGGTCGGGGATCGGCGCTGTTGCCTTGTCAGGCTGACAGGCGCGGTCGGCAATGCCGATGTCTTTCTCGAGGCTGGCGATCCGGTCGCGCAGCCAAAGTGTTCTGCGTTCTTCTTCGGATGCCTCCACGCCCGGCGGCGGGCAGTAACCGGGCAAGCCCGGAATGCGCAGGGCGCAGGCTTCGACCATCAGATACAGGATGGCTGCGATCATCAGCATCAGCAGCAGCCAGCCAAACCACATCAGCCACCAGAGGTTTAACGGACCACGATCAGCCGCCGTGGCCTGCGCTTCTCCGGCGGATGCCGGTGCCGCTGCAGCAGTGGCCGCAGCAACCGCTGCCGCCTTTTCCGTGGCTTTCTTCTGTGCTCTTGCAGCCCCCTCCTTGCCACTCAGGTCGCCTGCAACCGCGGCCTGATTGTCCGAGACCCAGGCCCAGTTCAACAGCACGGGCTGACGTGTTTCGCCATCCGTCAGTACGTAGATGCAACCATCATCGGGATAACGTGTTGCGTTGGACAGGGCTTCGCCAAGCCGCTGCTGGTCCGGGTCGTTGCTGTCCAGCAGGGATTGGCCCAATTCGCGGATGTCCGACAACAGGCCCTGAAGGTCCGCGTCGATGGCGGCGCGCTCCTCCTCTTCGAATGTGTCCAGCCTGTGGGGTTTGCCGCCCGTCACGGCATACCAGTCGAACCGATCCCCGTACTGGGTCGCCACTGGTTCGGCAAACAGGGCGGCGTGACGTTCGCCCAATTTGTCCCGAATCGTGCCCGAGATCAGTTCGAATGACCGCTGCGGTGCCGTTCCCAGCGGGGAAAGCCCTTGCGTCGAAGTATTTGCGAGGAAAGCTTCAAACATCGTTGCGGCTCACTCGGATTTGGGCGTCAGCGCCGGCAGTTTCGGAAGCGCGTTGGTTTCCGGGGCGGGGCTTTCAGGTGCCGCCCCCGACGCCTGTGCGGTTTCCGGCGGCAGCGGGCGCTGAACCTGCGGGGCGCAGGTTTGTGTCACAACGGCGGGAAGCGCGCCTGTGTCGGCAAGAAAACGCATCAGGTCGCCGGTGGACAGCGCGAAATTCAGGCTGCGCATCGGGCCGACTTTGACAAAGGTATTCACGCCAACCAACCGGCCGCACATATCAACCAGCGGACCGCCCGAATTGCCTTTCGATATCGGCGCTGAATGCACAACCACTTTGGTTTGCGGTGGCAGTGTCTGTTCGGCCGATATAGTGCCGTCTGTGACTGCCAATTCCGGAACGGCGGTTCTGTCACCGGACCGGAGTTGTTGGAAATTCGCGTCACTTTGCAGCAGATCACCCGGGTAGCCCGCGGCGATAACGGATTGCAGGCGCAGCGATTCCGCGGAATCCAGCACGTTGAACGAAGGCTGTTGTGCGCCTTGAACACGCAGCAGCGCAAAATCGCCACCCGTGGACTGGAACGGGCCAAATGTCTTGAGAACCTGCGCTTCTCTCAATGAACCGAGCGCATTGTTGGTTACATAAATCGTCGCACCCGGCGACGCGATAACGTGGTGATTGGTGACCAGAAGGTCCGGGCCCACAAAGAAACCTGTCCCGCTGCCCAACCCTTCGGGCGACGGGGCGAGGACCATGGCAGTCCGCTCCTCGATATAGGCAAGCAACGATTTGGTGTCCTTGGGGTTATCGGAATCCTGAATTTTCACGCGCTCCGGATTGGGGGGAAGAATAGAGGTTCTGTCAGCGGGGCGCACTGCGCCGGGTATGTCGGCGCGGTCATTCGGATCGGGCGGCAGCAACCCTTCGATCGTGCGACCGTTGGGCATCAGCAAGGTGCCATCCGCTTCGCAAACCGCGCCATCCAGCGCAAACTGCAGGTCTGCCAGACGCTGTTCCAGCGATTTGTTGGTGCTAAGAACCGCCGCAAGTGCCGCCTCGTCAGTGACCGCGCGGTCTTTGGCAAGGTCCGGGAAAATGCGATTTCCGGGGATCAGCAGCCAGATCAGGGCGCCGCCGGCCAGCAGAAGCAGCAACAGCAACGGCAGCCAGGCCCAAAGCGGCACCCGCTGCGGTGTTGCCGGTGCCTGAGAAGGCGGAGGCGGCGGTGTTGGATCGGCCGTTGCGGCTGCTGCTGCGACCGGAGCCGCCGTGGCTGCTGCTGCCGTTGCCGCCGCGGCTGGTGCCGGGGGCGCCGGGGCAGCAGCCTGTTTCTGCGCGGCCAGTTCCTGCGCTTCGCCTGACGACAAAGGCGGTGCAGAAGGCAGGGGAAGAAAACGCCCCAGAGTTTGCGCATAGTGTTTCGCGCGGGTCTCGGTCTGGCGGCTGGCTCCGGCGGGCAACATGCCCCAGTTGATGATGACCGGTGTTCCGTCCACGGACCAGACATCGTTCATGTCAGGGATATGAAGGGCGCTGCCAATCAGGCTTCCGGTCTGCTCGTTGCCCAAGGCGGCCTGAAGTGGCGCCAGCCTGCGGGTCAGCTCCTGCCCCAGCGCGTTCTGCGCGGCGTCATCCAGACGATTGAACGGCGTCGCATTTCCCTTGATGTCGGTATACCACGACACCGACGGAGCCACCTGATCGTTTCCCCGGCTGAGCAGCGGTTCGGCAAATAGATGCGCCGTTTCCTCACCCCCATGCGCGGTGAGCGCGTCCAGCAGAGCCGGATAGGCCTCAATCGCAAGCTCGTCTCCAGCCTCAAGGCACTGGCCCAAATCGATTTGCGTCTTGGTCAGAAAGTGTTCAGCCATCAGTTGCCCCTTGCGGGTCGGCGGAATTCGACGGTTGTCGAACTGCCGACTTCTGGTTGCGTCACGACACAGCTGGCCGTGCCGGATTCATTCAGTTTACAGCTGCTGCTCAGGCGGTAGATGTATCCGCCGTCGCTGCATTGCAGGTTGCCGGGTTCGTCGATAATCAGCGATCCATCAGCTGCGAACGCGCCGGTCACCGGTCCGGCGCAGCTGTTGCCGTTATCGGCACGCATTTCTTCGCGCCCATTGCCACTGGCGTCGAAACACATGGTCCACTGGTTGTAATCAGTCTTCACGCCGGTCCGTCTGTTGGTGGTCACAAACCGGGAATCCAGTTCCCAGCACCCTTCCAGCAATCCGATACGCTGATTGTCCCAGTCCTGAGGGTCGATCTTGTCGGGTATGGGGGCCAAATCGGGCAGCGTGGCCTGTTGCGGTGCCTTGGGCTCACACTGCAACAATGCAAGCTCGCGTTCGTGCCGCAAAATGCGATCGACCAGTTCCTGGTTTTGTCGTTCGAGTGCCGCCAGCCTCTGTTCAGCCTGCTCGGCCTTGTTGACCGGGCACCAATCCAACCAGGTTCCTGCGACCCGATCATTTGCGCCGCATGCAGGAACAAGCGCAGCGGCAGACCAGGCAACAATCGCGATCAACACACCAGTCGTCAAAAATGCCAACACAGCCCGAAACAAAAGAAAAATAGCCCCCTACAAATTGAAGATAAGTAAACGTGACTCATAACTCATGGTCAACGCAAATCTCAGAATTTGACCAGTTACAGAACTTGTCACACAGCCGCGCTTACAAAAGCTGTCATTTCAAACTTCTAACCGCAGAGCCTACCATTTTAGGCAATGGTAAAATCGTCCGGAGAGTTCGAGATGTTTGACTTTGAAAACACAGCAGGACCAGTTACCGAAAGTTCACTGTTGTCCGTTTCCGGAGGCGGTTTGCTGGGCGTTATCCCGGCTGCCATGTTGCTGCGTATCGAGGCCCTGGGGAAAGAGAAATATGGCCCCCATTATCGCCTGTCCGACAGCTTCGATTCCGTGTCCGGATCCTCGACTGGGGCAGTGATTGCCGCCGGCATCGCGCTGGGCCTTTCCGCTCAGGATATCGCGGATTTTTATTTGCAGGATGTGCCGCGCGGTTTCAAACGGCGCAAGCGGGCTGTACCGCTCTTGCAGGACATCTTCGACGGCGATCTGCTGCACAGCTTCTTCGAACAGCGCACGCAGGGGCGGCTGCTGGACCGCAACGATCTGGAATGCGACCTGACATTGCTGGCCAAAGACCTGCAGCGCGGGAATTCGATCGCGTTTACAACGATTGACTACGGTGTGGACCGCGTATTGTCCGCCGAAATCCGATGCGAAAAACTGCCTCTGTCCGACCTCTTGCGCGCCAGCACTGCAGCCCCCGGTCTGTTCTCGCCGGTGTCCATGACATTGCGCGGCGTGGGCGAGACCCGTCTGGTGGATGGCGGCTTTAGCCTGTTCAATGATCCGTCTTACCTGCTGACCCGTCTGACCCGGGCTCGTGGTGTGCAGCGCATTGCGCTGACCTCGCTGGGTACGGGCAGTTCGCGCCCTGTTTATTCGGGCAATTCCCTGACAGACAAAGTGTCAGTCTTCAGGGCCTTCCGTGGCCTCTTCGGCCTGATCAAGGATGGTGAGGCGCTGTCTCGGGAGCTGATGCGTGATATGGCAGACATGTTAGGTTCGGGATTGCAGCACACCCATTACGACATGAGCCTGACCCGCGACACCTTCGATGCGCTTGGTTTTGAACTTGAGCCCGGTGAACTGCGTAACATGCGTAAAATCGCGGATTTTTCGGGGAAGGAAAGGCTATTTGAAGCAGCGCAACTGTTGGCCGAAGCAACGATTGTTGAGCCTCTGCCGTTGGTTGGAAACCTGCAGGCGGCCTAGGGAATTGACAGTTCAAATCATATCGTCCCCAATCGGAGAAAACGGATAGTACATCATGAATACTGTAGATGTTTCATATTTGGACGGTGTTCCGGAAAAGAAAGCTTCACGCATTGCCATTCTGGATGCGCAAAAGCTGATCATCGGCGACGAGGGTGCGACAGTCACTGTTCTGGACGTTGAAACCCTGACGGATGACCAGGCGAATGAGCGTCTGACACAGGTTGCACAGAACGCGGCACGGGTTCTGGTTCTTTTTTCTCTGTCCCACGGGGTCAGTTTTCGCAATCGCCGGGACGAGCTGATCGCGCTTGGCGCGGACGACGTCATGTCGGCCACCGGGGCGGATGATGAGTTCCTGACACGGGTGCAGGCGCTTCGGCATCAGGCGCAGCCTCCGCGCGTACTGATTGTGGAAGATGAAGAGGAAATCGGAGACTGGGCGGTGGATGTCCTGCGCGAGGCCGGTATGGACGCCATGCGTGTACGCACCCTGAAGGATGCGCAGAACAGGTTCGAAGCCGGACCGGTTGACGCGCTGGTCGTGGACCGCGGCCTGCCGGATGGGGACGGGCTGACCTTCATCTCGCGTTTGCGTGACCTCGGCATCCGAATTCCGGCCCTGTTGTTCACCGCACTGGATTCCATCGAGGAACGTATCCGCGGGCTCGAGACCGCGCGGGCAGATGACTACATCTGCAAACCGGTTCACGAGGGCGAGTTGCGCGCGCGCGTTCAGGTGCTTTTGCGTCCCTTGGTTTCGGAAGAAACGATGGTGTTTGGCCCGCTTGAGATCAGCCGCAAGGACAGGATCGTCCGGTGGCGCGGCGCGCGTGTCGAACTGCGGCCGAAAGAATGCGAAATGCTGATCTACCTGGCCGAGCGCGACGGCCTGCCGATCCCCAAGCGGATGATCTATCTGGACGTTTGGCAAAAGACGTTCATGGATGTCGGCTCGAACCCGGTGACGGCGGCCCGGCACCGGCTGGTGCGCGATTTCAAGTCCGCTCTGGATTCGCGCGGCGAGACGTACCCGGAATTCCTGGAAACCGATGGGGATGCCTATGTTTTCCGGTCCGAAGCATTGCTGCGCATTCCCGCTGATGAAAGCCCGGATCAGTGATCCACCTGATCGGAGAAAACCCGAAACTGTCCCGCATGGTAACGGGACAAGGGCTGTTTTACGCGGCGCTTGGTGTTTTCCTGACATTGGCGGCAATTTTCTGTCTGTCCGTATTCTCGGCGGCAGACAGGGCGGACCGGCAGACCCTAAAAAGCGTCGAAGCGCAGATGCTGCGTATTCTCGAAGACAGTGGCGTAAGTGGGCTGGCCACCGCGTTCGATCGGTCACGCAACATAGTTCTGCCGGGCACCGACCGGCTGGAACTGGCGATCTGGCAGATCAGCGGAGATCGCAGGCGCGTTCTGCTGGAAACAACACCGGGCGCAGCCAGCGCCCTTGAGCACGGGCAGGGACATGCGTCGCTGGATGGGGCCGATTTTGAAACCAGATCGGTTGATGTTGCTGCGGCCTCACAGGACTGGGCGCTGCCCGTTGGGGATGTGGCGCTTGTCTTTGGAATTGAATCGCCCAGTTTCGAAACCCAACGCGCACGTTGGCTGGCGCTTGCCATTGCCGGTGTCTCACTTGTCGTGTGCGGTTTGATGATCCTGTTGCAGATCGCGCATTGGCAACGGTACCGACGCAGTCTGCAACGGGTGAACCGGTTGCTTGAGCGGTATTCTTCGGGCGAGACCGGCATTCGGTTTGAAGATGAAACGCCCGCGCCGGAATTGCGCGAGCTGGGTCGCCAGTTGAACGAAGCGCTGCCCAAGATTGACGGGCTGTTCGCTGATTTGCGTGCCCTGTCCGCCCATCTGGCGCATGAGTTGCGGACACCGCTTCAGAATATTCGCAGCGGCATGCGGAAGCTGCTGAATGCACAAAACGCGCAGGACAGGCAGATTCACGCACAGCGTATCGACATGGGAATAGATGCCGCTGACGCCCGCCTGCAATCCATCATGCAATTGTTCCGGCTTCAGGCCGATGCAGATACCCGGCTGGAACCAGACGTCCCGCTGGGGGATTTGCTGGAAGACCTTGTTTACGATTTCGAAGAAGACCTGCAGGTAAACGGGCGAAGTCTGGTTCAGCACATAGACAAGTCGCTACGTGTCACCGGCAACTCGCATCTTCTGGAACTCATGCTGTCGAACCTCTTGTCCAACGCCGCAAAATACGCTGCCGCAAACAGCGAAATCCGGGTCGAGTTGACCGGGGATGCGACACGGTTCGACCTGAAAATTTCCAATGCCGGGGCCTTGTCGCAAGGCTTTACCGAACACGCGTTCGAGCGTTTCGCGCAAGGTGCCGAGCATTCCGGTATTACCGGGTATGGGTTGGGTCTGGGGTTGGTGAAGGCGATTGTGCAGAAACATGGTTTTTCGGCCAGCCTGGTGGAAGATGCAGACGGCGGGCGGGTCGTTGCATCGGTATCCGGCGCGGCATCGGGCGGGGGAGGGTAGGCCATGATGAAGGCAAAAGTGCTTTCAGTCTTTCTTGTGATCGTCCTGCCAACGGGAATGCAGGCACAACCAGACAGTGCGGCAGCCCGGGTCTCTGCCGGTCTGGTTCTTGCCGACTGGGCCGTATCAACTGAAAACGCGCCGCTGTTGCTAGCCGCGCTCGAGATTGTTTCCGCACACGCCCCCAAAGGCGAAACCGCAACGCAACTGCAAAACCGCTATCAGGCCGAGGCGCGGTTTTTGATGCGAGGGGACAAAGAGCTTGGTGAGCGGTTTGATCGTTTGATTAGCAAAACCTCGCCTGAATCTTTGCGAAACACGGTTTGGATTGTCCCAGGCGGCAGCCGGTTCGAACCGCCACAGGGGCAGGGTGTTGCATCTTTTGCATCCGCCAAAGGCGTGTCAGCGCGGCAAGTGTTTGGTCCGTCGGGGGCGTCCTGCCGACGTGAGGCGCAGAACTGGGACTGTGTGCCTGCAGACCTGCAAGGTCAGCTACAAATCAATCACGTGCCGGGTGGTCCTAACTGGGTCGTTATTGAGACCCGGCCTGTAGAGCCATGATCCGCGTTTTTCTGATAGTAGCCTGCCTTCTGTCGGCAGGTGCCTCCGCAGCTGGGCCTGATCGCAAAGCACTGTTGATTGGCGTGATGAATTACACTGCTGATCTGGCCCGTCTGGGTGGGGCCCTGACCGGACCGGGCCCGGACGTGGCGCTGATGACGCAGGTTTTTGCTGGCAAGGGTGTTCCAATAGAAAAGATTTCAGTGCTGTCGGATTCTCCGGAACTGATTGAAACCGAAGGTGTTTCAATAGGCGCTCCAACACGCGCCAATATTCTGGCCGCGCTGGATCGGTTGGCGGCAGAGGCGCAGGCGGGCGACAAGATAGCGATCTACATGGCGGGCCACGGTGCGCAGATTGCGTCCGGTTCGGACGCATCCGAGGTGGACGGGCTGGATGAGGTATTCTTGCCCTCGGATTTTGCCTTTGATGTCGATGGCGCGCCGGTCAATGTTGTTCGGGATGATGAGATTGGGGCCAGAATAGACCGGATGATCGCCGCCGGGGCGAATGTGTGGCTGATTGCGGATACCTGTCATTCCGGCAGCTTTCGGCGGGGTGAGACAGCCGTTGCGCGCTTAGTCGATCTGAGGCCCGACACGACAGTCAGCCCGGTTGCCGAACCACTGGTGGACCTGTCGAAAGCCAGTACCCTCGCACCCGGTCACTTTACAGGATTCTATGCGGCCGAGGCCGGATCATTGGCCTACGAGTTGAAACCGCCGGGTTCGCCAACGGTTCATGGTCTGATGACATGGGCGCTGGCCAGTGCGTTGCGAAGTGCCGAAGCCCCCACATATTCAGAACTGGCCAGACAGGTTTCCGCGACGCTCTGGGATATTGGCTGGGGGCGTGCAGATCCGCGGTTTGAGGGGGCTTTGGGTACAAAGCCCATGTTTTCTGAGGGTACCGGAGTGTCGGACCGGTTTGCCGTCTCCATTTCGGACCTCGTTGTTGTCGAGGCTGGTGTCATCGATGGCGTTACGACAGATACGGTGTTTTCAGTCGAGGACAGCGATGGCGCCCTACTGTTCGATGTGTCGCCAACGGAAGTGACGCTGACCCAAGCCACCGCCCCGCTTCCAGAAACCACCCGCGCCACACTTGATGAGAAGATCAAAGCCGAGGGTCTGGAACTCGAACAGTTCCGAATGCGCTGGCTTCAGCACCGCGCGCCCCGCCTGGCCGCAAAGGTTTCTTCGCGCCCGACAGATCTTTCGCTGGCAGTGGGGCTGTCGCTGCAATCTGCTGACTCGCAATTTGAGGAGCGGATTGCTCAGATGATCTCGGACCTGCAGCCACGGTTGCGCCTTGATCAGAACGATCCGGACATTCAAATCGTAGCCGATAAGGACCGGTTGGTGCTGCACCCCGTTCCCGACGGTGCGCGCGATGCGTTGTCTGTTCCGTTTGACGCGACCCAATTGCCTCTGCTGGAGCAGATGTTGCAGCGGGCCGCAAAGTCGCGCGCGCTGACCTCGGTTGCGGCGACATTGCAGACCAGCCCCTTGTCGCAAGGGATCACCGCCAGTGCCCGTCGCATCCCCGGTGAAGCAGACGAAGAATTTGTATGTCAGGAGGCTTTGGCGGTTCAGGTTGAGCCTCAGTTCGTACCCCAGGGCATCCTGCAGGTTGGCCACTGTGACACAGTGTTGGTCTCCGTTCACAATCGCAATCCGTGGCCGGTTGATCTGACGCCCCTTTATGTCGCGCCGGACAATCAGGTGTATTTCCTGTCGGGATACAGGGATGCCGAAAAAGGCGGCTGGCGCATAGGGGCAGGAGAGACCGATGCCCTGCGCTATACCGAAGCCACGCGTGGGCCGGATGGGGCAGTGCTGGCTACTGGTCAGATGCGTGTTTTGCTCTTGGCCGAACGCGGCATGCCCGGGTCGGACCCGGTCGATTTTCGTTATTTACAAGACGAACGCGCGCCGCCCGCAACACGGTCTGTGCCTGCCAACTCGTTATCCTCGCTTTTGACCGAAGCCGGATTCGGGCTGGCCAAAACCCGTTCCGTCGGTGAAACTGTTATCAAGCAAAGCGGTGCCGTTATTATTCCGCTGAAAACCGTTGCAGAGGTGGGGGCCGAACGCGGTGCGCAGTAAAGTCAACATTGCGGTTCTGGCTGTTCTGAGCCTGATGTTCCTTGGTCAGGGTGGATCGGCCGTGGCGGCCGACCTGCGCAAAAGCGCCCTGGTTGTGGCAGAATGGGCCGTTGAGGCAAACGAACCGCAGGCCCTTGCCAGCAGTCTGGCTGTGTTGCTTGAGGAAGGCGGCACTCTGGACCCGGAGGATCCGTTCTCGGTCTTGCCTTTGGCCGACGCGCTGCGTGACATGCCCGGAGGAGCGGATTTGATGGACGCGGTTCTCGAAACCGGATCCCGGGGTCAGCTTGGTGGCGCCGCCCGTCTGGACCTGTCGCTTGCGCCCGGACAAACTCATGAAACGGACGTTTTTCTTGTCGGCTCGGAAGTAACGTGGATCGAGGCTCGCTTGTGGCGCGGGTCAGGTGGGGCTGATATCGACGTTGAACTCGTGGGCTCGGACGGAACCAGCATCGCCGCAGACATCAGCCCGCAGACCGGCATCGAAGGGATTGCGGCGCTGGTGGATGTCTGGATCGACAGTTGCGTCAACGCGACGTTGCGGATCACGAATGCCGGCGGCAGTCAGGGGCGCGTCGCGTTGTTTGTTCCACAGTCGCCCCATCAGGATTGCGAGGCGCCGGGTTGACTGGCATCCGCCTGCCCGGCGCTGTCTTCGCGCTTTTGCTGGCTCTGGCCCTGCCGGTCGTCGCCCAGAACCAGAACTCTGCCGAATTGGAAGCGCTGCAAAACAGAGCCGGTCAGGCCTTCGTTGCACAGGATCATGCCACGGTCCGGGAACTTGTCAGGCAGATGGAACCCATGATCGACCGGGGCCTGCGTACCGAAGGGCGGAACGGGGTCGCGCAATATGGGATACTAGGAGAAATCCTGTTCGGCATCGGCGACAGGGAAGACGCATTGCGCGCCTACACCAAATCGGTCGACGCAGCCCGGATTGAGGGTCTGTGGCTTCAGCGAGACGGGCTGTATGTCCGCTATGAATACGGAAGTCTTCTGCAACTGCTCGGACACCACGAAAAAGCGCTGAGTGTCAGCTCAGAGCTGCTGCGGGATCTTGAACAACTGGGTTTCTTAAACAGCGCTGCGGGATTGGATACCGGTATTCTGGTTGGCGCAATTCTTCTGGATACAAACCAGCTGGATGGCGCCCGGCAAATGTTTGAAAACATGGTCGGGATCGCGCGGGAACACGACACGGAAGGCCGCAAGCTGCAAGTGGCATTGAACGGTTTGGCCAATACCCTGAACGCGATGGAAGCCTATGAAGCAGCGCTTGAACCCACACGTGAAGCGTCTGAACTGGGCAAAAGATTAAACGCGGTTGACAGCGAGTCCCACCTTTACGCGCGGCTGCGATACGGAATTGCGCTGGAGCGTGTTGGCAGACTGGATGAGGCGCGATCCGTTACTGAGGACGTTCTTGCCTCGGCGCAGGGCAAACTGCCTCAGGGGCACGAGATTATTCAATGGGCGCGCCGAACGCTGGAGGATATCGAACGCGCGGAGGGGCGGAAGTTCGCAGCCCGCGAGTTGAACCGGCAAATTTCGGATGATGCCTTGTCCAGCGAGGATCCTGCTCAGCGTCTTGCTGCGCTGCTGGCGCTGGCCGGACATGATTTGGCGAATCTCGAGTTCGAGAGTTATGAGGCCAAAATGATGGCGGCGCTTGAACTGATCGTCTCGGACCCGGGTGCGGTCCCTGAAAGACAAAAGGCCCAAGTCTACTTCGCAGTGGCCGATCACCTGGTGAATTTCCGCCAGAACTTCAAAGGGGCCAAGCCGCTATATGCCCGATCCATCGATATCCTGACGCGTGAACTGGGACCGGATCACCGCGAAACCCTGCAAGTCCGGGCCCGCAGGTTGCAGGCCAAGGACAAGGAAATTCAGGCCAACGTCGCATTGGACCGGCCCAAGGAGGAGCTTGCGTTCTGGGATGGAACAGAGGCGGGAAAGGCACCCACGGCCTCGGATCTGGAAATGCTGCGCCGACTGGCCGCCGCAGAGGAGGCGCAAGGCACGCGGCTTGAGGCTTATGCATCAGAACTCAACTATGCCTTTTTCCTGCAAGAAGCCGGACAAATTGAAACCGCGCTGGCAGTCATAAGAAACCAGATCGAAAAGCGGGAAGGAGAACAGCGGACGGGTTCCATACCCGATCTGGACATCAACTACCGATTGGTGGACGCGCATGGGTCGGCACTGCTCAAAGGCGGGCAATTCTCTGCTGCGGCAGCCGTCTTCCAAAATGGAACAGTCGACCTGTTGAACTATCTGCGCGGGTTTCAATGGCTGGAAGGGATAGCGGGCGGGGCAAAAGTATACCTGATTGGCCAGGTGTATGGTGAGTTGTTCGCCTCATCAGCGCTCAAGGCTGCCGAAACCGGCAGTGAGCAGGAGAAGAACCGCTATGTTCAGATGGCCTTTGAGGCCATGCAACTGGCGGGTTACGGCCCCGCCTCTGTCGCTGTGGCCCGTGCGGCGATCCGGGACAAGGCGCAAAACCCCGATCTGGTGCAACTTGCGGCGCAATGGCAGAATGCGACTTTGGCCCAGCGGGTCGGGAACGATGTTCAGAATTCGGATCTGGACCGTCTGCGGTCCCGGATGTCGGCGCAGTTTTCCGAATACTTCGAATGGCAAATCCCTGCGCCGCTGACGATGAGCCATATCCAGCGCGAGGTAATCGCGCCGGATGAGGCTGTGATCATGATCCTGACAGCCACAACCCAGAGCGCGCTTAAGAAAGGGATCAAAGGGCTGGTTCTTGCCGTGACCCGGGACGGCGCGGCGATGGTTGAATTGCCTCAGAAGTGGAACGTTCTGGTGCAGGACATACTTGATCTCCAGCGTACGCTTGACCCGAAGTCGCCAGAGCAGATGGCCCAATTGCGGGCGCCGCTTGCCAACGTGCAGGGCGCGTCGGGCGCCGAAGCGACGCGGTATGCCGCCCCGTTTGCTTTCGATGCCGCAGAACGACTGCACAAGACGTTTTTCGGATCGCCGGAAATAGCTGATCTGATTGGTTCCAAGTCGACCTGGACGTTGGTCCCCTACGGTGAAACGCTGAGCATACCTTTCGCGGCCCTGATCGTGGATGACCCGGGCCGACATTTGCAGGACCGTCGCACCGCAGGGGACCTGCGCGAAATCCGCTGGTTGGGGCATGAGCGCGCGCTGCGGGTTGTGCCGTCCGTCGCGGCCCTTGAAAACCTGCGAAAACGTCCCCGGGTCCCCGAGCAACCAGCCTCCAGGCTGGCATATGTCGGATTTGGCGACCCTGCGTTTCAGGGGGCGGAACTGGCGGCCTTGCCTCAGACAGACGTCGTTATGCGCGGATCGGTCTCGCAACGAGCAACCGCAGTACGCGCGCTTCCGCGTTTGCCGGGCACCCGGCGCGAAGTTGAAACGCTGGCAGGGTTGTTCGGAGAGACCCGCAGCGACATTCGGTTGGGTTCCTCAGCAAGCGAAGCGGAAATCGTTGCGCTCAACAACCAAGGCAAACTGGCGCAGGCGCAAATTCTGCATTTTGCAACGCATGGGTTGTTGTCGGGCGCGTTCGAAGGGTTGGCCGAACCCGCATTGGCGCTGACGCCAGACGCGACTGCCCCGGCGCAAGGAAGTTTCACTGGCGATGGCCTGTTGACCGCCTCCGAGGCCGCGCAGCTCGATATTGGCGCTGACTGGGTCATTCTGTCGGCCTGCGACACAGCAGGGGAAGATTCCATCGGCGGCGAAGGTCTGGGGGGGTTGGTTCAGGGCTTTTTCTCGGCTGGCGCGCGCAATATGCTTGTCTCGCATTGGCGCGTAGATGATCGCGCCGCCGAGGCGCTGATTACTCGCACCGTGACCGCCTCGGAAAATCAGACCAGCAAGG
Organism: Ruegeria sp. AB8; assembly: GCF_056542605.1. Taxonomy (NCBI): domain Bacteria; kingdom Pseudomonadati; phylum Pseudomonadota; class Alphaproteobacteria; order Rhodobacterales; family Roseobacteraceae; genus Ruegeria; species Ruegeria sp. AB8. The sequence continues at coordinate 173,635 of NZ_JBQGAB010000005.1, read as the reverse complement.
CCGAGTCGCTGAGGCAGGCGATGCAAGCTCTTTTTGACGACACGAGCCGCGATCAGACCCAACTGCCCAATTCCCACCCGTCGATCTGGGCCCCGTTCCTGATGATTGGCGCAGGCTGACAGATGACCTGCGCCACAAAAGAGAACGGGCCACCTGATCAGGCGGCCCATTTGCTTTTTCTGGCAGTTGTAGCTTAGTCCTTGGGCGTCAGCAGCGGCAGCGTATTTGCAACCGGAACCACCCTGGGCAAGCTTTGCCCGTTGTTTCCTGCACGCTGGTTCTGTACCTGCAGTGCAGAACGGATGACCTGAACCCGTTCGGTTGTCGTGCTGGGGACGAAAACAGGCGTTGCACCGCTTTCCAGTGAGTCCATCGCGTTCACATACCACGGAACCGCTGCCGCGGGAGTCGCAGGTACACCGAACCCTTCACGCAGGTGGTGCCCAATCAGCTCTCCGTAAGGAGCCTGACCCGCAGCCATCATCGTCAATGCGCCAGCCAGGGCCATCTCGGCATCATCCAGACGATAACCGATGCCCAAGCAGATCTGGCCATAGACACCCATTGTTGCGGCATCGCTCAGGCCCAGTTGGGTGGCGGTCGATTGAACCGCCGGCATGACCTGTGCCTGATCCGTTGAGGGCAGACCGGACATGACGTCGGAATACCCGCCTGCAATCTGGCTGCACAGCTCCGTCATCTCGTTTTCGGAAACCGCGTATTGCGACGCGAGGGATCCACCTTGCGTAATGGCAAACCCACGTGCTTCGCAGAACTTTTCGCTGAGCGCCTGGTTCGGATCTGTCATGTTCGACGCTTGAACCACACCGCCCTGAATGCGCGTTGTCTGATCAACCAGTTCACACCGCGCAGCGGCGGATACAGTGGGCTGACCAACCGGCTTCAGGGGCTTGAGCTTTGGCACCGTGCTGCCATTGCCGATAACCTGACCGCCACCCTGCTGGGGCTGGTCGGGAATGACCGCCTGCGGGACCTGCTGGCGTGGTACCTGGTTCAGGGGCTGCGCCGCTGCGGCCTGAGTGCCGTTGTTGGCCCACGGGTCAACAATGCCGTTGTTGTTGGTGCCATAATTGGGAGTATTTGCACCGTAGTTCGGCCCGGCATTGTCGCCATAACGTGCGGCATAATTGGGGTCACGACCGATGTTCAGCAATCCGCGCGGGCCTTCGGCAGCCATCGTGCGTGGATAGGCGCCACCGGCACCTGACTGATACTGCCGCCATCCATTGACCAGGTTCTGACGTTCCCAATCCGAAAGCTGGCCGGTCTGGGGGTATCCCATGTAACCTTGATAGTCACGGATCGCAGCACGGCTGCGGTTTCCCATCACGCCGTCGACCGTTCCCGCGTTCCAGCCGAAGCCGTTGAGCGCGCTCTGAACCTCACGGTTTTGCTGCCGCTGGGCAGAATTCACCGTCGAGCGGCGCGTTGTCGTCGTTTGGCTGCGTTTTTTGTTTTTGTTGCAGTTGATTGCGCCTGTAGCGCACCCAAGGATCACAGCGGCACCGCCGCCGATAATCACATCTGCCAAATCTGCACTTGCGCGGCTGACGCCCGTGGTAATCATCAGGGAGACCAGCAATGCGCCGCCGACGGATTTATTTAAAATATGACGTGGCATCTTTAAGTCACCTCCTTACCCAAAATCTATATCGTTATTCTTACTTAAACATGTGATTCAGTGCATGTTACAAAAAATGTCACCTGTTTGCACCCATGCAATTGAGCATTGAAAACAAATAATTTTAGGACGCCGAGGGTGGGTATGGCGCCCTAAAACTTCGACAATTCAGGCGTAATGACCCTTAATGTCGAAACAGTATCTCGATAAATCGTCAATTACCTGCCGACCATCGGGCATTTACGGGAACACCGTGAAGTGCAGCCTGCGTTTCCGCGATTTGCATTGCCTTGCGGATTACGCTGATGCGATCCTGTGTGGCGCTGGCCATGAAAACGGCAGGCGCACCATTTTCCAGTGCCGTCATCGCGTTCGCGTACCACTCGACCGACGCCTTCGGAGCTTCGGCGGTGCCGAAACCTTCTCGCAGGTGGTGGCCAACCAGTTCGCCATATGCAGCGTGGCCGGATGCGGTCAGTGAAAGGGCACCGGCCAGCGCCATCTCGGCGTCGTCCATGCGATACCCCATTCCTGTGCAGATCTCGCCATAGTCCCGGGCAATCTGGGGCATATTCAGCCCAAGCGTAGCATTCGCATTCCGCGCGCTGTCCAGGGTGGACTGCACCGGCGTTCCGGGAAGAGCACTGATTGTGCCCGAGAATGTGGCTTTGATGTGATTGCAGATTTCCGTCATTTCGGTTTCGGAAACTGCGAAATGGGACTGCGAGGACTGTCCCAAAGTAATGACAAGCCCGCGTGCCTCGCACAGTTTTTCACTCAGCGCCTGATGGTGATCGGTCACATTGTCCGCGTGGATCAGTCCGCCCTGAATTTTCGAGGTGGCATCCACCAGTTCGCAGCGCCCGGCCACAGATTTGACGGGTGTTCCTATGCGTTTGGGCAGTTCGCCGATGATGGGTGGCGGGGACGATTTGTTCGGAGCGACAATGTGGCCGTCTTTGGGTTGTGGCGATGGGTATGGCTGCGGCTGCTGCCCGTCGCCATAATGCCCGGCATAGCCGGGGTTGCGTTCAACCTTCAGCAGGCCACTTGGGCCTTCGGCGGCCATCAGTCGTGGATATGCGTTGCCCGCGCCAGCCTGATACTTGCGCCATGCGTTGATCAACGTATCCCGTTCCCACTGGGAAAGGCGTCCGTTGGCGGGATCGCCCATGAAGTACTGATAGTCGCGGATGGCTGCGCGGCTCCGGCGGCCCAATACACCGTCAGCGTTTCCGACCGGAAAGCCGAATGTGTTCAAGGCGTTCTGCACGTCGCGGTTTTGTTGACGTTCTTCCTCGCTTAGAACGGGCGTTGGGACCGGCTTTCTGCCGGGAGGTCTTGGTTTGTTTCTTGGGCAGATGTTTGGATTGGCGAGACATAACAGCATCGCTGTACCGATCACTTCCTTGGCGCCTGCGTTTGCGCGTTCAACCGATGCTGTCATCATCATGGATGCGGCCAATGCGCCGCCCAGCGTGTGTTTGAAAATACTGCGTGCCATTGTCGACCCCCTAAGCAAAAAACTATCTGGGACCAACGCTAGCCAGTGCCGTTCAAAATAGCCCGTTACAAAAAATGTTATCGCTCAGGATCGGGGGGAAGTTCGAGTTTTGCGTTTTCTTTTCAAGGAGTTGGCTTTAGTCTTCGGTTTTTTTGGCCTCAAGACTGACCCATAGCGCAAACATGCATTAGGGCACCAAGGGACGGAGCGTGCCCGGATTTTTGCCCGAAATAGCTTTTGGTCATTAAGATTTGCGGGGGCTGCTCAGTCAAATGAATGGGTCCACAAACCGCACAGGTTCACCCTACTGAATAGCGATCAGCAGCAGTTGATCTTTCTCCATGTCCGGTTCTTCAAGATAAAGCCCCATATCCGTCCAGAACCGGTTGAGCATTGTCAAAAGCTGCGCCTGTTCCGCCTGGGCCAGATCCTGCGCCAGCCCTTCATAGGCGCGTTCACGGATTTCTGCTTCGACGTCGGAACCCAAGGTCTCAAGCGTTGCCCGGTAAGACAGCAAGTACGTATCCCGGCTTGCCCGCAAGGCATCCAGCCGGTCGAGGTTCAGGTTCAATGTCTGCATTAGTTGGGTTCGTTGATTGCCGACCGTGACCTTGATCGTGTCCAGCAGGCGCAGGCTGTCCCGTTCCAGTTGCTGAATTTCGCGGCTGCCTTCGATCAAGGTCTCCACGAAAGCTGCCCCGCTCAGAAGCGTGGATTTTGCGGCTTGAAACAGGGATTCCGCCGCCTGTTCCCGCGCGATGCGAAATTCCAGCTGAAGATCGCCCAAGGCAGATTTGCGGCGGGGGTCCACTTCCTCTTCCAGCAGCGCGTTCAGGGTCGCCAGTGGGTCAGATTGCTCTTCCGAGGACCGATCAGCCTCTTGCGTCCAGCCATCCCGGATCGCGTCATAGCGGTCTTCGGATACCACGGCGGCACTGATGACCAGCCTGACGCCAAAATACTCGCCGGCCAGAGCCTGACCATTCAGGCTGCTGTACATCGGGTATTCATTACGGCGCGCGGTGTAGATTTGCGCGTCTTCCTGATCGACCGAACCGCCACGCGTGACCAGTCCGCCAGACTGGCCGTGACTGCGCCCGATGGCATTCAGGCGGAACGGTTCAAGCATCAACTCCTCAACATTGCCATAGATATCCAGAAGGCCCAGCGGGTTGGGTTTGCGCCGCGCTCCGATGATGCTGAGCTTGGTGCTGCCGCTGCCAGGCGCCAGATAGGCGGCGTAATCGGACAACGTCCCTTCGGAAAAGAACCTGCGGGCGGCAAATACCGAGGCGTCGGCTTTTGCGCCACCACGGGCGGCATATTCCCATTCAGGTTCGGTCGGCAGCCGCAGAAAGCCGGTGCGGTCACCCTGCCGGGGCAGGCTGTCGCGGGCGTTCTGCATCAGCCATTCGGAATAGGCGCGCGAGAGATCAATGGCTTCGAACCAACTTAATCCGCCTTTGGCCCGGGCTTCGACCGGTTTGAAGCCGCCGTCGCAATTCATGTTGATGGCGCGGTACTGAGCCTCATTCAATTCGTACCGGGCAATATAATAGTAGCTGACACTGTTTTCGGGGTCGTCGAATGCCCCGCGCAGATAGGTGGGCTTGAGGTAGTCCGAAAAAGCGGTATCGGCATCAGACTGCCCCATACGAAAGGGTCGGTCCGACAACGGGCGGGCGATATCGACCGGCACGTTGACTTTCTGAAAGGCCATGCCACCGCCACAAGGCATCGGTAAGATCAGATCTGCGGGACCGTGCTCCTGGCTGGACGGGTCGATCAGAATTGGGGGCCAAGGGGCGTCGCTTGCCCAAGCCGAAGACAGCCAAGCCATGAAAAAACACAGGCTCAGTCGAGCAGATACGGGCAAAATCGGAACTCCCCAAAATTCTGTAACCACCCGGCATCGGGCAGGAGACAGTTTTGCACAGATGAAACAGATTGCAACTGATGCAGTCCGGCGGTTCTTGCCGGAATCGCGTTCGCGTGGTGGTAATTCCACATCAGGCGGGTTAGAGGGTGGGCAACCGACAAACCGAGCATTTGCGATTGAAACGGCAGGAAGTTTTCTCAATGCAGATAGAAGATACTTCAATAGAGGGTGTGAAAATCCTTACGCCAGCACGCTTTAGCGATAATCGTGGGTTCTTTTCCGAAAGCTGGAGTAGGAGGCGCATGGAGGATGCGGGGCTGAACTTTGACTTTGTACAAGACAATCATTCGGTATCTGCAACTGTGGGAACGCTGCGCGGGCTGCATATGCAAACTCCGCCTCATGCGCAGGATAAGCTGGTGCGCTGTGGACGTGGGCGGTTGTTGGATGTGGTCGTCGATATTCGCAAGGGCAGCCCGACCTACGGAAAATGGGTGGGTGTCGAATTGAGCGCCGAAAATGGCAAACAGATGCTAATTCCAGCTGGGTTCTTGCATGGTTTCGTCACCCGTGAGCCGGACACCGAGATCGTCTACAAGTGTTCGGACTACTACGCCCCGGACTGCGACCGCTCGGTCCGGTTCGACGATGCCGATATCGGTATCGACTGGGAGCTGGAAATTGATCCTGTGCTGAGCGCCAAGGATGAAGCGGCCGTGACACTGGCGGCTTTGGACAATCCGTTTGTATATGAAGGTCAGAAATGAAAATTCTCGTGACCGGCGGGGCCGGGTTCATTGGATCCGCGGTAGTACGTCAGGCTATTCGTGACGGCCACAGCGTGGTCAACCTGGATGCGCTGACATACGCGGCGTGTCTTGAAAACGTGGCCAGTGTGACCAACCACCCTAACTACGGTTTTGTACAGGCCGATATTCGAGACCGCGCAGCCCTGGACAAGGTGTTTGCAGAACATGAGCCGGACGCGGTCATGCATCTGGCGGCGGAAAGCCATGTTGACCGGTCGATCGACGGGCCGGGCGATTTTATCGAAACCAACATCACGGGCACCTATCAGATGCTCGAAGCTGCAAGAGCATACTGGACACACATGGGTCAGCCCGAGGCGTTCCGGTTTCACCACATCTCGACGGATGAGGTTTATGGCTCGCTACCTGCTGACCCGCAGGTTCAGTTCACCGAGGAGACGTCCTACGACCCCCGCTCGCCCTATTCCGCTTCGAAAGCGGCAAGCGATCACCTTGTTCGCGCCTGGGCCGAAACATACGGCCTGCCGGTCGTGCTGACCAATTGTTCTAACAATTACGGGCCGTTCCATTTTCCTGAAAAGTTGATCCCCGTGATCATCCTCAATGCTCTGGCGGGCAAGCCACTGCCGATCTACGGGGATGGTTCTAACATCCGTGACTGGCTGTACGTGGAAGATCACGCGGATGCGCTTCTATTGGTGGTGCAAAAGGGGCAGGTGGGCCGCACCTATAACATCGGCGGCGAAAACGAGCGCACCAATCTGGAACTGGTCAAAACCCTTTGCGAAATCCTTGACCGCAAACGTCCAAAAGACAGCGGGTCTTACGCAGACCAGATCACCTTTGTAACCGATCGCCCCGGCCATGACGCACGGTATGCCATAGACCCGACCCGCATTCGCAATGAGTTGGGTTGGAGCCCGTCCGTAACCGTCGAGGAAGGGCTGGAAAAAACCGTCCAGTGGTATCTGGACAACGAAGACTGGTGGCGCGCGCTGCAAAACCGCGACGGCGTTGGCCAGCGACTGGGGACGGGAAAATGATCCTTGTCTTTGGAAAAACCGGGCAGGTCGCCCAGGAAATCGCCCTGAATGCGGGCCAGCGCGAGATCGTGTTTCTTGGCCGCGATGCAGCGGATTTGACCAACCCGGAACAGTGCCAGGCCGCCATCGAAACGCACCGGTCGCAAGCGGTGATCAATGCCGCAGCCTATACCGCTGTGGATCGGGCTGAGGATGAGGCCGAGACGGCAATGGCCGTCAATGGCACGACGGTTGGGGCCATTGCCCAGACCTGTGCAGCGCTGGGTGTTCCGTTGGTGCATATCTCGACCGATTACGTTTTTGACGGCTCGGGTGAGGCACCACACCAACCGGAAGATGCCACGAATCCAATCAACACCTACGGCCGCACCAAGCTGGCTGGTGAAACAGCGATCCGGGCCAGCACCTGCCGTCACGCCATATTGCGCACCTCGTGGGTGTTCTCGGCCCATGGCAACAACTTTGTCAAAACCATGCTGCGCCTATCTGAAACCCGGGATGCGCTGAACGTTGTAGACGATCAGATTGGCGGCCCGACCCCGGCTGCGGACATCGCGCGGGCCTGCCTGCGTCTGGCCGACTGCCTGATGGCTGGTGAGATGGACAGCGCAACCCTGCATTTTGGCGGTGCACCGGACGTCAGCTGGGCCGGATTTGCGCGCGAGATTTTCTCGCAGGCCGGTCGGTCCGTGACTGTTACTGGTATTCCGACCTCTGACTATCCTACTCCGGCCAAACGGCCCCTGAATTCGCGAATGGACTGCAGCAGCCTGTCTGCCTGCGGTCTGGAACGCCCCGATTGGCGGGCCGGCCTGCGCGACGTATTGAACAGCAAAGAGATTTCATCATGACGAACCGTAAAGGTATCATTCTGGCCGGCGGCTCGGGCACCCGTCTGTACCCGATCACGATGGGTGTGTCCAAACAGCTTCTGCCGATCTATGACAAGCCGATGATCTATTATCCGCTGTCGGTACTGATGCTGACGGGAATCCGCGAGATCTGCATCATCACCACGCCCCAGGATCAGGACCAGTTTCAGCGCACGCTGGGGGATGGCAGCCAGTGGGGTCTGGAACTGACCTACATCACCCAGCCGTCGCCGGACGGTCTGGCGCAAGCCTATCTGCTGGCCGAAGAATTTCTGAACGGCGCGCCGTCGGCGATGGTGCTGGGGGACAACATCTTCTTTGGCCATGGTCTGCCGACCCAACTGCAAAAGGCCGATGCGCAAAGCACAGGCGGAACCGTTTTTGGCTATCGCGTGGCCGACCCGGAACGTTATGGCGTGGTTGGCTTTGATGCGACCGGCGCAGTGCAGAGCATCATTGAAAAGCCCAAAGTGCCGCCGTCGAACTATGCCGTGACGGGCCTGTATTTTCTGGACGGTACCGCGCCAGAGCGCGCGCGGCAGGTCAAGCCGTCGGAACGCGGAGAGCTTGAGATTACGTCTCTGCTTGAGACGTACCTAGACGACGGAACATTGCGCGTCAGGCAGATGGGGCGCGGTTATGCCTGGCTGGACACCGGCACACATGCGTCATTGCTTGAGGCCGGAAACTTCGTGCACACGTTGTCGAACCGACAAGGTCAGCAGGTCGGGTGCCCGGAAGAGATTGCGTTCGAACACGGCTGGATTTCGCAGGAGCAGCTTCTGAAACGCGCGAAACTATTTCGGAAAACGGCATACGGAAGATACCTGCGCAACCTAGTGGACTAGTCCCACCGGGTTCCGATCCGCGGTTTTTTTTGAGACTGGTGAATATTGCGCGGGCCGGATTACCGGTCGGCGCTGAAATACTCGTCTGGGAAATATTTGCGCCAGAACGTGCTGCCATATCTTTGGAAGGCGTGGCAGCCAAATGGCAGCTTCCCGTCGTTGCATTCCAGCAGGTATTCCGGGGCCGCCTCAAACGCGAACCGCGACGCCTGAATCGGAGTGGGAATTGTAAACCCGCTGAAATAGCGCGGCACCAGGTTTGTCCAGATCACATCCTCGTTCACGCTGGGTTTTACGGGAATAATTGTTTTTCCGAACAGACGAAGCACTAGGTTTGCCAGGGCCACGGCACCAACCTTGTTGGCTATTCTGACGGCACCTGCGCAAGTCAGGAAAAGCGCCTCATGCGTCACCCTACGGCAATCGCTGATTTTGCGAAGGGACAATCCACCGTTCAGTTCACCCGTGAAGTCATACGGCAGGTTTGGTTGGCTGTACCCGTCAAAAACCGGCGCTCCGACAAAGGAATATCCATGCGCGGTCCAGGAATCGAGATGATCCTGAATGATCAGACAATCGACCTGACAAATCAGGATGTAAGAATAATCAGCAAATTTGTCATAAAACTCCTGACTGATCATCAGTTGGTTGTACGAGTCGATGCTGACAAAATGGGAATCGGACAGGCAAAGAGTCCGCGCTGTTCCTTCCGTTTCCCGCAGGACGTTTTTTGTGACCGTGTTGTCAAGGTAATCGCACAGAGCGTCTGGCCCCAGAATGGTGACATCGTGCGATTTCAGAATCCTGACATTGTGCAGAAGGGCCGCCATTTCCGTGTCCGTCAGTTCCCGGTGAACGGGCACGACAACATTGCAGCAGCCAGAAGTGTTTCCTGCGTCTGAACTGTGCGGCACTTTCATGAATTCGCCCCTTCATAGGCCAACTATTTGTAATCTTGCAATATTAGTGGGCCGATACACGATTCAGCCAAACTGTCAGGTTGAGCGAAATTTTCTTCGTTTCTGCTCTCAATCTAACAGCACCGCAATTGATTGCCAACGATACTCGGCGCTTGTCCTGCCGTGACAGGTGATGCTGACGCCATGACCCTCAGGTTGTCTTGTAACCCCGTCGCACATTCATGATTTGGGCTGAGGTGTCAATCCGATCTTTGCCCGCGGGGCGCATCCAGCCAATCCAGTGGGGTAATCCAGGCCAGATTCACTCAAGTACGTGCGGCTTTGCCTACCAATTGTCGGGCCGCATTCTGTCAGGAAAATCGGCGTTCATGGGCGTGAAAACTGGGTCCTACGGGAATCCCCCAATATCGCTGTCAGCCGCGAATCGTTAATTATGTATTTCAGATACCGGGTCTAAACAGACCAAACCACTTTTCCCCCAAGAAGGGGCTGGCTACTTACCCCCTCGGCCGGCCCCTTACCCCTTTTAGGAAAGTTTACAGATCTCCGGCCTGACCAGTCGCCAACCGCGCGACAAGCGCGGGCAGTTCCAATGCATCGTTGTACACCACATCATGGTGAATGTCCGAAATGGCCGATTTCCGGTAACCATTGGTGAAAAGCAAAAAAGGCACCTGCGCGCGGCGCGCCGTTTCAGCGTCAACTTCGCTGTCTCCGACAAACAGCCGCGGTCCTGTGTCGGGCAGGGCTTCGAAGCAGGCATTAAGATGGGCCGGATTGGGCTTGCGTATGTTCAAGGTATCGCCGCCGATAACAGCATCAAAGAAACCTGACATTCCCTGCGCTTCCAGGATGTGCCGGGCGGGCCGTTCGGGTTTGTTGGTGCATACACCCATCGCACAGCCCATTTCGCTGAGCGCATGCAGCGCCTGGATCATGCCGGGATACGCAACGGTGTGGACGCTGCTGGCGGCGTTGTAGTGGGCCAGAGTTCTCTGTGTCAGGTCCGAGTGCTGTTCAAGGGGAAGGCCGCAATGATGGATGACCCGCTCGACCAGTTTGGGAAGGCCGTTTCCAACGAATTGCCGGATAGTGTTCTGTTCCAACGGTGGATGACCGACATCATCCAGCATTCGGTTTGCCGCCGCCGCAATGTCGGCGAGGCTGTCGAGCAGGGTTCCATCCAGATCGAATACAAGGGTTGCAGTCACAGAAATGTCCACCGGTATCAATGCGTTCCAAGACCTACCCGGTGTCCCGGCCCGACGCAATCAAACAGTTATTCGGAAATGTGAAGGCACATGCTTGACAAACCTGAGTAAAATAATCAGATTAAGGCGTAGACAGTCAGCCAACCCGGCTCCGGGTCAGCCAGATCGTTGAAAAACGCAATCAGATCAAGGCGATTTGCCAAAACCTATCCGGAGTTGCCCGATGAACATGCAGAACCCGAATCCAAGCCAGGCCTATGCCGTTTCCATGTTGCCTGCTCATAAGGCGGAAGACCTGACCAAGGGTGGAAATCTGGCTCATATCGAGTTGGGGGACCAGCTTTACACGCTGCGCATCACCCGTGCCGGCAAGCTGATCCTCACGAAATGAGCGCGCAGTCCTCGCGCGGCGGGGCAACGGTTGGACATTTGGCAGATCTGAGCCCGGTTGAGGCAGGAGCCGTCATGTATCTCCGGCTGTGGGGAAACGGTGCCAACGGCCGCGCTGATGCCGCAAGCGATTTTGAAATCGCTTTGGGTAATGATCACGGTCGCGCCGCAATGCTGACCTTGGACAGGTTGTGCTCGCTTTGCGCCAACCATGGGCGCCGACCTCTGATACGTCACGGCCTGAACTGCGCATGCCTGGGTGCGGACGAAAACTGCTTTGCGCAGATGATTGCTGCCGCATCCGAAGGGGCGCGAGAGGATGCGATGATGATGGCCTCGCTTATCATCAGGCCGGATTTGCACCGGCGCTTGTCTGTCTGTCCGAAGAATTTGGGCTGGCGCTGCGCCGAATGACCATCTCGGCTCCGTTGCCCAACACGGGGCATCATACCCCGGCAGCTATTTTACATTGAAAGAGACCGAATGATGAGAGAACCCCGCGCTGCGCAGTGGGGTTCTTCTGAATTCAGCAGCAACTGCAACCAACATGGTGGTCGTGATCGCAGACTGGGGTGGGTGCATAATCACCCACTTCGCTCAGAACGCTTCTCAAGGCCCAAAGGATCATGTCCACGTCTTCAGCCTCGATCGTCAGCGGCGGGCGAATCTTCAGGATATTGTCCTTTGGACCCTCGCTTCCGATCAGAATGCGATGATCCCGCATCCGGTTCTTGACGAACTTGCAGATCTCGGTTCCTTCCGATCCGTCAGGGTTGATCAGTTCGACGCCCAGAAACAGACCCATCCCGCGTACATCTCCGACGCAGCCAAAATCAGCCTCAATCCCGCGCAGGCCGTCCATCAGGCGTACACCCATATTCCGGGCATTGTCCTGCAATCCCTCGTCATCGACGATGTCCAGCACCTCTTTCCCAATCCGGCAGGACAGGGTCGAACCGCCGAAAGTCGAAAAGAACTCGATGCCATTGTCGAAGCTGTTCGCGATTTCCTTGGTCGTGACCAGAACGCCCAGCGGATGGCCATTGCCGATGGGTTTGCCCATGACAACGATGTCGGGCAGTGCCCCCTGATGTTCAAAGCCGAAATAATACTCGCCCAGCCGGCCAAGGCCGGTCTGCACTTCGTCCGCAATGCAAACGCCACCTGCGGCCCGAATTTTTTCGTAAACGGCCGGAAGATAGCCCTTGGGTGGAATGATCTGGCCGCCGACCGATGGGAAGGTTTCCGCGATGAAGCCAGCAACCCCATGTCCTTTGGCCTGCAATGCGGCAATTGCGGGGTCCACCAAGTCTGCGAACTTCGCGGCACGGTCGGAATCGTCACGTCGGAATGAACCGCGATAGTCGTCGGCCACTTCGACCAGTTCGACCCAATCCGCCTGCCCCACGCCGCCGGGCTTGTTGAACTTGTAGGCCGAGATCGCCACAGCCGCATTGGTGTTGCCGTGGTAGCCGTGATCCGGCGTTACGATCCCCTTTGCCCCTGTGCGCGCTCGCGCCAGCCGAAGGGCCAGTTCGTTCGCCTCGGTCCCCGAGTTCACGAAGAAGCAGACCTCCAGGTGATCCGGCAACTTCGACAGAATCTTGTCGGCAAATGCCGTTTGGGCCGGGTGCAGATAGCGCGTGTTCGAGTTCATCCGCTTCAGTTGGTCCGCTGCGACCGCCTGAATGCGGGGATGTGCATGGCCCACGTGGGGGACGTTGTTATAGGCGTCCAGATAGGGGCGGCCCCACTCGTCGAACAGATGATGCTTCCAGCCGCGAACCAGCATGACCGGATCGTCATAGGTCAGCGACAGGTTGCCACCAAAATGGTCCTGGCGCCCGCGCAGGATCGCCTGTTTGTCGGTCGGGCGATAAAACACCTTGTCGTCCGGCAGGTTCAGTATTGCCGCAGGGTTCGGGCATACTGCGTGCCACAGATACATCTCGTCCGGGTCGCCGACACCGGGCCAGTCCGCCTGCATCCCGGCGGTGGTCAGGGCCAACTGGAAATGCACATGAGGGGCCCAGCCTCCATTCTGACTGGCATCCCCTAGGCGGGCAAAGGCCGCGCCCTGTGCGACGGGATCGCCCGGCTTGAGCCGCGCGCAGACCTCGGGGTCCAGGTGACCATATAAGGTATAGAACGGATCGCCTTCAGGGGTTTCATGATGCAGGATCACAACGCCGCCGTAATCCAGATGGGCATCGCGGTTCTCGACCACTTCAACACGTCCGCTCATCGGAGCATACAGCACGGCTCCGGCGGGCGCGAAGACATCAACGGCCAGATGAACAGTCCGCCGGTCCGAGGCCTTCCAAGACCCCTTACGGAAACCGGGCTCGGCATAAATCAGGCGCGGCTCGTTGTAATACCCCAGCCACAGGCCATCGCCGAACTCGGCGCCCACGCGGGCGGCCTCTTCCAGAGGCATGTGGAACGGGTTCTGCGGCCATGTCGAATTTTCAACCGAAAGCGATCCCATCGGCACATCCGCCAGATTCTGCCCGAACATCTGCGCAAACTGGCCGCGGTGGTCGGACAGATAGGCGTGGATACGCTCGGCCCCGTCCGTGACCGGCAGCCCGCAGGCCGCGCGCAGGCGGGCGGGCATCAGACCGCCATTGACGGATGTGTTCTCTAGGAACCGCCAGGCCGGAGCCTGCGAGATGGTGACATAGGGATCATCCGGGTTTTCAGCCGCCATCAGAGTCGAATTCACGACGGACACCGCCAGACGCATCCGCAGCAACGGCCAGATCAGGTCGACTTCGTCGGTGCGCAGCGGGTTGGCGGCGTGATAGCCACGCACCAGCGCCGTCAGGGCGCGTTCAGGCCTGGGATGATCCAGAACAATATAGGCCCCGGCAATTGCGAGGTCACAGATACGCGGCGCTGCACACATGTCGCCCAGATCAATCAGGCCCGAGATCTTCTGGCGTTGTCCAAGCTCACCCTCAACAAGAATGTTGTAATCGTTTGCGTCATTGTGGATGGCCTGCCTGGGCATCGCAGCCAACCTGCCGGATACCTCATGGAACCCATCACAGATTTCGGTCAGCAACGCGCGTCGGTTGGGATCCGAAACAACCTCAAGCCTGCCGGAAATCCACCCGGCCTGTGTCAGATCCCATTTGAAATTGTCCCTGCTCAGCCCTGAATGATCGAACTTTTCCAGAGCTCGATCCGTCGCTCCAAGAACACGGCCCAACTTCATGATCAGCTCGTCGGTTTTGGGCGCGGCCTTGGCGTAGCACTGGCCCGGCAGACGCTCCAACAACCAAGCAAGTCTCGGCTGCCCCTGATCGTCAGGGATTTCGGGCAGCAATCCACCGGTCAGGTCCGGGATGACCGCCGGCATCGGCAGGCCGGGGGCCTCGGATGAGATATGGCGCAATGCCTGAACCTGCAGGTCCACAAACTCGGCCTCACACCCGGCCCGCATCACCTTGAGAACGTAGTCCCGTCCGTTGGTGGCTTCGGCCAGGAAGTTCAGATCGTATTCGCCGTCCAGCCGGGTCAGCCTCGCTTCGATCCCCCAGGTCGCTCGCAGCGCGTCCGCCCAGAATTGCGTCAGATCATTCATGCGCTTTGTGTCCTTTCCCAAAGCCGATCTCTTCTTTTGTGCCCAAATATCTCGGGGGTGAACTGCCGCTTACGGCAAAACGGGGCAGCCGCCTTGCCTTCAGTCCAGCGCGCGCAAGCGTTTGATCAAGGAAGAGGTGTCCCAGCGCCCGCCGCCCAGTTTCTGAACGTCCTTGTAGAACTGATCAACCAATGCCGTCAGCGGCAGCGACGCGCCGTTCCTGTTTGCCTCGTCCAGACAAATACCCAGATCTTTCCGCATCCAGTCCACCGCGAACCCGTAGTCGAAATGATCGTCCAGCATCGTTTCGTGCCGGTTTTCCATCTGCCAGCTTCCGGCAGCACCCTGACTGATCACTTCGATCACGGCACGGCCATCCAACCCGGCTTTCTCGGCAAAGTGCAGGGCTTCGCTCAGCCCCTGCACAACACCGGCGATGGCGATCTGGTTGCTCATCTTCGTCAACTGGCCCGCGCCGCTGTCGCCGATGCGGCGGCATATCTTCGAATAGACCTGCATGACCGGCTCGGCCTTGTCATAGGCGTTTTGCGCACCGCCGCACATGATGGACAGAACGCCGTTCTCTGCGCCCGACTGGCCACCCGAAATGGGCGCGTCCACAAAGGCAAATCCCCTATCATCCGCAACCGAGGCAAGCTCTTGCGTCACTTTGGCGGATACCGTGGTGTGATCGACAAAGACGGCACCTTGCGACATGCCATCAAAAGCGCCGTTCTCGCCGGTGCAGATCGCGCGCAGGTCGTCATCATTGCCCACACAGGCAAAGACCAGTTCCGCGCCTTGCGCAGCCTCCGCCGGGGTTTCCGCCATTGCGCCGCCGTGCTGATCAACCCAGGCCTCGGCCCGTTTTGCGGTGCGGTTGTAAACGGTGACGTCATGCCCTGCTGCCTGCAGGTGGCCAGCCATGGGATAACCCATGACTCCAAGACCTAGGAACGCGAGTTTTGCCATCAGGTGATCCTCCCAGCTGTCCGGCCCTGCATCCGTCTGGTGGCGGGCCGGAATGTTCAGCAGAGACAAAGCAAAGCTGCGGGCAAAGGGCAACCCCGTGTCAGCTTTTGCGGCTCAGATCGCTGAGGATTGGACAGTCGGGCCGATTGTCTCCGGCGCAGGCATCAATCAGGTGGCTTAGCGTGTCACGCATGGCGTTGAGATCCGCAATCTTGATTTCGATCTGCGCCAGGTGATCG
This sequence comes from Ruegeria sp. AB8, assembly GCF_056542605.1. Taxonomy (NCBI): domain Bacteria; kingdom Pseudomonadati; phylum Pseudomonadota; class Alphaproteobacteria; order Rhodobacterales; family Roseobacteraceae; genus Ruegeria; species Ruegeria sp. AB8. The sequence continues at coordinate 157,756 of NZ_JBQGAB010000005.1, read as the reverse complement.
CGCGCGACCTTTTTGACATCAGCACTGGCGCGGGTCTCATCTTCGTAAAGGGCCAGCAGCGTCCTGCAATCGCCGATCGTAAAGCCCAATGCACGGGCGCGACCAAGAAAGATCAGCTTGTGCACGTCCTGTTCGCGAAACCTGCGATAGCCGTTGTCATCACGCATGGGCCTGATCAGTCCGATATCCTCGTAGTACCGGATGGTTTTGGCGGGCAGACCGGTCTGGCTGGCAATGTCTCCGATATTCATGGTGTCACCGATTGGGCTGTTGGGATTGCAGAGGGTACGGGCGCGCTGACGCTCACCCGCCGCAAACGCAGTGCGTTGGTCACAACAAAGACGCTGGACAAGGCCATCGCCCCCGCCGCGAGCGCAGGGGACAGCAGCGGCCCGCCAAACGGAAACAAAACACCCGCGGCGACGGGGATCAGCAGCGTGTTGTAGCCAAAGGCCCAGCAGAGGTTCTGGCGGATGTTGCGCATAGTCCGGCGGCTGATTTCCAAGGCGTTCACGACGCCCCGCAGATCGCCGGAAATCAAAACGACGTCTGCCGTCTCGATTGCCACATCCGTTCCCGTACCAATGGCAAGGCCGATATCTGCAGCAGCCAGCGCCGGCGCATCGTTGATCCCGTCGCCAACAAAGGCCACCACGCCAAGACTGTCCTGCAGTTCGGTGATCGCGGAAAGTTTACCATCGGGCAGAACATCGGCCACGACATGGTCAATGCCCAACTCATCGGCCAGCGCCTGCGCGGTGCGGGCGTTGTCGCCTGTGATCATTGCAAGGTTCAGCCCCATATCGCGAAGCTGCGCCAACGCTTCTTTTGTTCCCGGCTTGACCGGATCGGATACGGCAAGCATGGCCGCTGCCGCGCCGTCAATGGCAACATACAAGGGCGTGGCCCCCGATGCCGCGCGCCTGTCCGCCTCGGCCCTCAGATCGTCAATGTCTATTCCGTTTTGCATCATCAGCTTCGCTGAGCCGATCATGACGTCCTGTCCTTCGACCTCGGCGCGTACGCCAAGCCCGGTCATCGATTCAAACCCGGACAGCTCAGGCAAATCCGATGGACCGGCCCTTGTGATCGCGGTGGCAATTGGATGTTCGGACCGTGCCTCAAGCGCGGCGGCAAGGCGCAGCATTTTTTTCGGGTCAAATCCGTTGGCCGGGATAATGCCGTCAAGCTCGGGCCGGCCCAACGTCAAGGTTCCGGTTTTGTCAAAAGCGATGACCTGCGCCTGCTGCAATTGCTGCAGAGCATCACCTTTGCGGAACAGAACACCCAATTCGGCCGCGCGCCCGGTGCCGACCATGATTGAGGTCGGCGTTGCCAGCCCCATCGCGCAGGGGCAGGCTATGATCAGCACCGAAACGCCCGCAACCAGCGCCAGGGGCAGTGCGGGTTCGGGGCCGAAAACAAGCCATAGCATGATTGTCAGAACTGCCACCGCAATGACCACAGGAACGAAATAATAGGTTATGCGGTCGACAAGACCCTGAATCGGCAGTTTCGCGCCCTGCGCCTTTTCAACCATCTGTATGACCTGGGCCAGCACGGTGTCCGCCCCCACGCGTATGGCGCGGACGCGCAGCGCACCGGTGCCGTTGACCGTGCCGCCCACCACGGTGTCTCCGGCGGATTTCCCGACCGGCACCGGTTCGCCGGTGATCATGCTTTCGTCCAGATACGACGTGCCGTCCAGCACTTCGGCGTCCACCGGAACGCGCTCGCCCGGGCGGATTTGCAGGATGTCGTCCACCACAATGTCTGCGACGGGCAGGTCTGCGACCATGCCGTCCCTTTCAACCCGCGCCGTTTTGGGCTGCAATCCAATCAGCCTGCGGATCGCGGCACCTGTTCGACCCTTGGCGCGCGCTTCCAGCAGGCGTCCCAAAAGGATCAGCACGATGATGACGGCGGCCGCTTCGAAATAAACATTCGCCGTTCCTTGCGGCAGTATTCCGGGCGCAAAGGTGGCGATGACTGAATAAAGAAAAGCCGCGCCTGTGCCGAGAGCAACCAGCGCATTCATATCGGGCGCGCCACGTAGCAGGGATGGGACGCCTTTTGCATAAAAGACACGACCGGGGCCAACCAGCAGAACCGCGGTCAGAAGAAACTGGATCATGTGGCTGGTTTGCGCGCCGATATTTGCCTGCACCCAATGATGGAAGGCAGGGACCATGTGCCCGCCCATCTCAAGCACAAAAACCGGTAATGCCAGAACCGCCGCCAGCAGGGTCGAGCGAAGGAGGACGTTCAACTCGTCCGATTTATCGGCGGGCTTGGGATCAGGCGCATTCCCCTGGTCGACATGCGCGGTATACCCGATTCCGTCCGACACCTGCGCCAGTGCCTCGGGGGTCGTCGTCCCTTCGAGGTACGAGACCAGTGCTGTCTGGGTCGCCAGGTTGACCTGCGCATCAATGACACCGGGGCTGGCCAGTAAGGCCCGTTCAATCCGGGACACGCATGAAGCGCAACTCATCCCCTCGATTCTCAGCGTCGCTTGCTGGGTTGCCGCAGGGTATCCAACGCTAACCAACGCCTGAACCAGCGGTGCCAAGGGGCCTTCGATTGAAACCTGTGCCGTTTCCGTTGCGAAATTGACAGAAGCGTCAGTGACGCCGGAAACACCCCGCAGCGCCGCTTCCACACGTCCGACACAGGAAGCGCATCCCATGCCCGTGATCCTGAGTTGCAGTGTTTTCAGTTCAGCCATCCGACTCGTCCCGACATAAGTTCTTCCCTGCACATGGGGGTTCCAGTCACGGGAAGGTCAAGGGGTTCGACTGGTTTTTTGTCCGAATTCAGGATCCGCGTATGTTCCGTTCCATCAGTCGCTGATACAGGCGCGGCGACAAACTGTTGAGCCACCACGCAATGCGCGCAACACGCCCGACCGGGATCATGGGCTTGGACCTGTCCAACCCCCGCAGGATGACCTCGGCGGCTTTTTCGGGGCTCATGGCGTCCATTTCATCGGATGCCGAGCCGGGACGTGCCATTCCATCTGCCTGCGTTTCGGCATTGCCGGGATTGGTGGAAACAAAGGACGGCGCGGCAATATGCACTCTGACGCGGTGCGGCCCCTCTTCGGATCGAAGCGATTTGAAAAACCCTTCAAGCGCATGTTTCGAGGCAGCATAGGCCGTCCGGTGATAAAGCGGCGCGAAGCCTGCGACCGACGAGATCGCCAGATGCGTGCCCTGCGTTCTGCGAAGCTCCGGAAGAAACGCGCGCGCCATTGCGACGGCGGCGAAATAGTTGATCTCGAACAGTTTGCGATGGCTGGTGTCGTCGGAAACGTCAAACCCGCGAATCTGGGTGACACCAGCATTGTAGATGACCAGATCGATGCCATCGCTGGATGTGATGGTCTCGAGGACCGCTTCCTGCAACTGCTCGGGTTTCGTCAGGTCGCACCCGATCGGAAGCTGTGTTGGGGTCGCCGTAAGATCTGACACATTCAGATCCAACAGGACAACACGCCAGCCCCGCCGCTGAAGCCCCGCCGACAAGGCCCGGCCCAGCCCACCTGCGCCGCCGGATATCACCGCCGTTTTCATAGCCCCGCCCATCCTTTCCACAGCGCGAATACCTCGGCGCTGGACTTTTCCGGGGTGTATCCGAAATTGGTTTTCAGCGCAGTGTTGTCCAGCACCGGCCGGTATTGCAGAAATCGCACCTGTTCCGGTCCGTATCGCGACAGGCCAAGGGGGCGGGCAAGGCTCAGGGCTGATCGGATCACCCACGCAGGCAGGCGCAAAACAGGTTTGTTCATGAGGTGCGCCAGTTCCGTTATTCCCAGCGCTCCGTCGCCGGCCACGTTGAAGATACCGGCCGGTCCATCTGTCGCCGCACGTTTCAGTATACGCGCCAGATCGCGGGTCCAGATGAAGACAAAGGGACTGTCGCTGCCGGAAACCGCCAGCAGTCGTGGTTTGTGAAACAGCGCCGTAATCTGATTGTCCGTGCCTTCCCCCAGTACAGTGCCCACGCGCAGGACCACCTGCTCAAGCTGCGGCGCACGTTGACGGGCCTCGGCCAGCATCTCCTCGACCTGCCGTTTGTGGTCGGCATAGGGAAATTCGGCATTGCCACGCAGCGGATCCTTTTCGCGTAGCGGGACGCGGTTGTCCGGGTGATAGCCGTAGGCAGCGCCCGACGACGTGACGACCAGCCGCCGAACGCCATTGGAAATTGCAGCGTTCAACACGTTTCTTGTGCCGGTGACATCCACCTCAAACGCTTTCTGGCGGCCCAGTCCGGGCGGTGGTGTCACAATCGAGGCCAGGTGAACGATGACTTCCGGCTTCACCTTCGCGATCACACGGGCCGCTTCGTCAGTGGTCACGTCCAGATGCAGAAACGCGATGTCTTCGGGCAGGTCGGACGGTCGGTTCAGGTCTGTGGCAAATACAGCAAAGTCTTTGACTTCGGCCAGAAGGGCGCGCCCGACTGTTCCGGCAGCGCCGGTAATTAGGATGCGGGTCATCGCGCTGCCTCGGTCCGAGCCATTGCCGTTGCCAGCGCAATCCCCGAGATCGCGTGCCAGATGCCCCAGAAGGCTGCCACAACGGCCATGCCGCCCAATCCGTTGAAGAACGCGAATATCAGGACCAGCCCGAGGCCGGAATTCTGAATACCGGTTTCGATCGTTATGGCACGGCGGTCATAGGGGGACAGCCGGGTCAGAGTGGCCACAACCCAACCGCCCCCCAAAGCCAGCGCGTTGTGAATGATCACAAGCCCGGCGACGGCTCCGGCAAAGCCCAGGAAAAAGTCCCAGTTGGCCGCCAGAGCAAGAATGATGAACGCAACGAAGATGCCCATGGACAGGTACTGCAGCGGTGTCCGCAACCGCGCGGTCAGATCCGGCCGGCGCTGGTTCAGCACCATGCCAAGCACCAGAGGCAGGATCAGCATCAGCCCCACGATGATCGCAATCTGCCAGGGGTCGATTGCCGTTCTTTGAAGGATTTCCCGGGTCGGTGGATAAAGCCCGCCCCAAAACGCAATGTTGAACGGGGTCATTGCGATTGCCCCGATCGTGGCGAATGCAGTCATCGATACGGACAGGGCGGCATTGCCGCCAGCACGATGCGTTATGAAGTTAGAAATATTGCCGCCGGGGCAGGCTGCGACAAGGATCAACCCCAGAGCAATCGAAGGACGCGGGGCCGCCAGCCAGACCAGTACAAACGTCAGCGCAGGCAGCACTACGAATTGAGAGGTCAGCCCCACGATCACGGGCTTGGGCGCCCGGCGCAGGCGGTTGAAATCCTGCGGGGTCAGGTCGATGGCAATCGAAAACATCACGATCGCAAGAATGCCGTTCAGCAATGTCAGTGAGGCCGGGGTGAAGTTCAGGGTGATCTCATCGATGCCGGTCATGGGGCGGCTTTCCTAAACTTGTCAATCCAGCCGGTGACCGCTTTGCGGTAGGTCGCCTTGTCCACGTAATACGCCATGCGGGCGAGGTTGAGGTAGTTCATGCCCCCGGTGGCGCGCTCATAGGATTTTTGTTTTGTGGCCTTCAGTTCGGCCGCCGCGGTGCAGCCGCTCTGAATACCTTTTATATAGCGCGCCACCATCTCGGCTTGCTCGTGGCGTCCCTGCCAGCCCAGACCGGTCGCTTCGATCATCCCCAGAACAAACAGGTCGTCGCGGTCCGGGTGCATGGAGTTGAGGTAAAGATGCGGCGCATCGCCCTGCCAGTTCAGCAGATCTGGGTCGATGAACGGGTAATGCAGTTTGTACCCGGTCGCGGCGAGGATCATATCATAGTCTTCGCTGCCGCCATCTGTGAAATGCACCGTTTTACCGTCGACCTGCTGAATGTCGGGCCGAACGCGCAGATCTCCGTGACCCGCGTGGTACAGCACCAGTGAGTTCACGATAGGATGGCTCTCGTACAGTCTGTAGTCCGGTTTGGGAAAGCCGTATTTCTGCGGATCCCCGATGAACCACCCAAGGATCAGGCTGTCGATATTGCGCTTCAGCCACATGGGCAGGCGGATCATTCCGCCCATCGTATCAGCTGGCTTCCCAAACACGTATTTTGGAACGAAATAGTACCCGCGCCGCATCGACAGATCGCAGCGCACGGCATGGTGAATGGCGTCCACCGCAATGTCGCAACCCGAGTTTCCTGCGCCCACGATCAGCACGCGTTTGCCATCGAACTGTTTGGGATACCGGTATTGCGAGGCGTGGATCAGTTCACCTTCAAAAGTGCCTGCGAACTGCGGCATGTTAGGTTCGGACAGGGTGCCGTTGGCGATCAGAACACCGGCAAACTCGGCCTCATGTTCCCCGTCCTGATCCCGCCAGCAAACGCGCCAGCCATCGCCGGGTGCGCCCAACGGCCTGGCTTTCGTTACCTCGGCATTGAATGTGAAGAACTTGCGCAGATCGAAGTGATCAGCAAAGGCGCGAAAATAATCCCGCATTGCCCGATGCGACGGATATTCGGCGACCCCATCCTCCATTGGGAAGTCGGTGAATTCCGTCATCCGTTTTGACGAGATCAGGTGGGCAGTCTCATACATGGTTGATCTGGGGGCATCAATGTCCCACAGACCACCGACATCCGAATGCAGCTCGAACCCCTGAAATGGAATACCTTGCTCCTTTAGCACCTTGGCCGCAGCCAGCCCCATCGGGCCCGCCCCGATGAGGGCGAATGCCTCGCGCTTTTCTGACATGAACTCTCCCCTGTTCGCACGGCTTAAGTTGAACGATCGTACAAAATAAGGCAAGATGATTTTCATGACCGCCAAAGTGACTGAAATAAAACGACAAAGAGCACCATCGAAACGATCGCTGCAGACCCGGGCGCGCATTCTGGACGCGGCCGAGGCGCTGTTTGCCGATCGCGGATTCGAAGGGGCGTCGATCAGGGACATCGCGGCCAAAGCCGGTGTGCAAGTCGGGTTGGTGCATCACCACGGGGGCGGCAAGGAAGAGTTGTTTCACAAGACCGTTGCGCGTCGCGCGGATGAACTGGCCCAGATCCGGCTGGACGCCCTGAACGCGTTGAAAGAAGCTGGTCAGCCAACACTGCGCGGTGTTCTGGACTGCTTCATTCGCCCTTACATTACGTTAGCCGAAACGGGCGGAGCGGGATGGATGGCCTATGGGCGTCTGGTGGCACATGTGTCTGTGGACCCGCGCTGGCGCGCCATCGCGGCGGAATGCTTCGACCCAACGGCGCGGCGTTTCATTGCGGAAATCGCGGCGCTGTACCCGAAGGTCGATGCCGCTTTGCTGGCCAGCGGGCAGGTGTATTCGGTGTCCGCAGTTCTGGCGCATCTCAACAGTGCATGGCGGGTGGATGCCTTGTCAGAAGGCGGACAACTTGCCGGGACCGACGAACTGATCGATTTTTGCGCGGCAGGGATCGAAGCGCTTGTTCGATCCGCAAACCCCTAGACGGTTTGGCATTACCTGGTTTCAAACTGTATCAGCAGAAGCGAATTATACGCCGCGGGCGGAGACGTTCGAACCGCTTCGGGCGAGGCAAAGAACCCAAACGAAATCACTGCCAGTGAAAAAACGATGCCAGCTAACAGCGCGCTGGCTAAATTCATTGTTGATCGCATCATTCGGGTAATTCCTTGTTCTAATTCAAGGGTAAGGAGCGTTGTTGACGCCGTGTTCAGGATCGCCCTGCCAATTGCTGCCTGAGCTTTTCGTTTTCGGCCTGAAGCTGCGCCAGTTGCTGGCCAAGCGAATTCAGGTGAGGCCGAAGCTCGGCCTCGGTGAAACGAGGGGTGATGTGGCGGGGGCAGTTCCAGTCCAAGGCCTCGACCTTGATGATCACTGCGCGCTCGGCGGGGGCTTCGGCGTTGTCAGGGTAAAGCCTGGCGGCTGCGGCTTCGCCTTCGGTGAATTCGACCCGTCCCAGAATCTTCAGACGGCGCTGATTGGCATAATCCATCAGGATCAGGGCAATCCGGTCGTTGCCGTCCAAATTCCCGCGTGAAATGTACTGTTTGTTGCCTGAAAAATCAGCGTATCCAAGGGTTTGCGGCCCAAGCACTTTCAGGAACCCGACCGGACCGCCGCGGAATTGAACATAGGGCCAACCGGTCTCGGATACAGTGGACTGATAAAAGCTGTCGCGGGCCTGAATGAATGCCTTTTCAGCCTCTCCGATCAGGTGTCCTTTTTGCGGACCGCCGTCCAGGAACTTGGCATAGCTTCGCGCCGAACCCATCCTCTCCTGATGGGCGCGAACGGCGGGGGTGAAGGTCAGTTCGGAAAACGCGCGTGGCATGGGCTGTCCTTTCAAAGACCCAGATCAGACAGGCCGGGATGGTCGTCGGGGCGCTGTCCTGCGGGCCAGTGGAACATGCGTTGTTCTGCGGTGATCGGCAGATCATTCAGCGACGTGTGGCGCGAAGCCATTCGGCCGTCTTCAGCAAATTCCCAGTTTTCGTTGCCATATGACCGGAACCACTGACCGCTGTCGTTTTGCCATTCATAAGCATACCGTACGGCGATGCGATTGTCGCGATAGGCCCATAATTCCTTGATCAAGCGGTAATCAAGCTCCTTGGCCCATTTTCGTGTCAGAAACGCGTGAATCTCGGCGTGCCCGCTCAGGAACTCGGCGCGGTTTCTCCAGCGGCTGTCTTCCGTGTAGGCGGGCGTTACGACGTCCGGGTCGCGGCTGTTCCAGGCGTTTTCCGCCATGCGCACTTTCCGGGTGGCCGTTTCATGCGTGAAGGGCGGCGAAGGGGGGCGGTTCATATTTCAGGCTTTCAGGTTAAGGCGGCAGTGATCAGCGCCAGAGTCAGAAGAAACGGAACGTATTGCGGTGAAAATAGACTGGCACGACGTCGCATCGGTAAATTCCTTTGGTGTACAGATCGGTAAATCTTGATGATAAGATGTACAGATCGGTACACTTTTTCAAGTCCTTTTTTCGAGAATATTCGATGTCATTCTCCTGACTTGAAAAATAGCATTATAAAACAATGCAGTAATTGTTATCATTGAAGGTGCTTTGAAAAGTGTATATGTACTGATCAGTACAATCCGGAGCTAAGAATGCGCCCCAACAAACGTGATGAGCTTGTCCGCAAGGCCTTGGAGGTTTTCTACAGGGACGGTTTTCATGCCACCGGAATGGACAAGCTGGTGGTTGAAACAGGCGTATCCAAAACATCGATGTACAAGCATTTCCGCACCAAGGAGGAGTTGATCCTTGCGGCATTGCGCCTGCGAGATGAAAACTTCCGAAACTGGTTCGTCCGAAGGATTGAAGACCTTTCCGAAACGCCCGCCGGTCAGCTGATCGCCAGTTTCGATGTGCTGAAGGAATGGTTCGAGGAAGACAAGTACCGCGGCTGCATGTTCATCAAGGCCGGGGCTGAGTACCAGGAAAAAGACCACCCGATCCACGTTCAGGCGGCCGAGCACAAGCGGTTGCTTCTGGACTACATGACCGATCTGTGCCGCAAGGCCGGGGTTCGTGATCCTGAAAGTCTGGGGTGCCAGCTGCTGCTTTTGCAGGAGGGCGCGATTGTGACGGCGGTTCTTCTGAAAAAATGCGACCCTGCGCAGGATGCAAAGGAGGCGGCGCAGGTTCTGCTGGACCACGCGCTGACATGACCGGATTTGATGAGAAGGTCAGACACCAGACCGCGCAAAGGAACGTCGCGTAGCAAGGGTTGAGAACGCGGCGTCACCCGGATTGGAAGAATCCGGGGCCGGGGATAGCATCGGACTATCAAAGACCGGAGAATACGATATGTCGCTTTTCACTTCGACCGCCGCATGGGTCACCGACGAACACCGGATGTTTGCCGAAATGGCCGGCCGGTTCATGGATGACGAGCTTGTCCCGAGCATTGATCGCTGGGTCGATCAGGGGATCGTTGATCGCGCGTTCTGGACGAAAGCGGGCGAAACCGGTTTGATGGCGGGCTCGATTGACGAGGCTTACGGCGGCGTCGGCGGCGGCATGGGGTTCGACTCGGTCACGCTGTACGAACAGGCTTCACGAGGCGATGCCGGATGGGGATTTGGGATTCAGTCCATCGTAACCCATTACATCACCACCTATGGCAGCGAAGATCAGAAACAGAAATGGCTGCCAAAACTGGCCAGCGGCGAGATGGTCGGCGCCATTGCCATGACCGAGCCGGGAACCGGGTCAGACCTGCAGGCAGTGCGAACCACGGCCGAGAAGGATGGTAATTCCTACCGGATCAACGGATCCAAGATATTCATCACCAATGGCCAGACCGCCGATCTTGTCATTGTGGTGGCCAAGACCGACAAATCGCAGGGGTCCAAGGGGGTGTCCCTGATTGCTGTCGAAACCGACGGCGCGGAAGGGTTTCGTCGGGGCCGCAACCTGAAGAAACTGGGTATGAAGGCGAACGACACGGCCGAGCTGTTTTTTGAAGACGTCAAGGTTCCGATGACGAACCTGATCGGCCCGGAAGAGGGGCAGGGCTTTTATCAGTTGATGAAGCAGCTGCCCTGGGAGCGTCTGACCATTGGCATCATGGCACTGGGCGCGATCGACTTCGCCATCGCAGAAACGGTGAAATACACGCAGGAACGAAAAGCCTTTGGCCAGCGCGTGATGGATTTTCAGAACACGCGATTCAAGCTGGCCGAATGCAAGACCAAGGCCGAAGTTCTGCGCAGCTTTGTGAATGACTGTATCGGAAAGCTTGAAGCGAGCGAACTGGATGCGGCCACGGCGTCAATGGTGAAGTACTGGGGCTCCGAGGTTCAGAACGAGGTCATGCATGAATGCCTGCAACTGTTCGGTGGATACGGGTTTATGATGGAGTATCCGATTGCCCGCCTTTATGCGGATGCGCGGGTTCAGATGATCTACGGCGGGACAAATGAGGTGATGAAGGAACTCATCGCCCGTTCACTGGACGTCTGAATCCGGAACGCTCCCGCCAGTCGTCAATGTTCCTTGCGGAACACCTCCTCCTGTTGGGCCGCGCAGCGCGCCGGGGCGCGCTGCGTTCGTGACAGCAGATGGGTCAGCCCCACAAAGTGGGGTTCATCCACGGATCTGGCAGGCGCAGAACGCCAGACGCCTTTGTCTGGTTCCGGTTGATGTGCAGGGACTGCCACGCCGGGGCCCATTCCGTTGGAATGGGATAGGGCGTGGATACCCGGTCTTCCGCAAGAAACCCAAAACGGCTGTAATACTGCGGATCACCAAGCACATAGACCTGCAGATGCCCGAGTGTCTGAAGCTTGCTGATGCCTGCGTTGACCAGCCGTGTGCCGATCCCCTGTCGCTGAAGGTCCGATGAAACGGCAAGCGGCCCCAATAGGGCCCCCGGTGTCGGGTCGTTCTCCGTCCGGCAGGTGGTGAAAAGGACATGGGCCACCAGCCGATCACCGGTAAATCCACCCAATGACAGGATATCCTGTTCCAGCGTCAGAAGTTCCGCGACCAGCAGTGTCAGATCTTCGTCCGGGAACGCATCAGGGTACAATTCCAGAATTTGCGCCCGATCCGATGCGCCCGTTTCGCGAATGGTGATCTTGTCGTCCAATTCGGCCTCCTTTGACAGCGGTCCAGCCGCTTAATCCGGTGGTGTTGCGACCTGCCCCTCAAGCCAGGCGCGGAAAGAAACAAGCGGTGTTGCGGCAGGTCGGTGCTGCGGCCACACCAGGTAATAGTCACCCAGGCTGACCGGCGGACCCTGCCAGGCCAGCGACAGCCTGCCTTTCCTGAGATCCTCGGCAACCAGATAGCTGGGAAGCAGTGCGACACCCAGCCTGTGGATTGTGGCCTGAATCATGGTTGAGAACTGATCGAACATCATTCCGGTCAGGCCTTTGACGGGGTGTCCCTGTATTGCGAACCATTGCTCCCACGCGTCGGGGCGGGTTTCGATATGCAGCAATGGGGCCGACGTCAGCCATTCTATACTGTCCTGACTCTTCGGCAGAAGATCCGGGGCGCAGACAGGCAGAATATCTTCCCGCATGATGGGCAGGTAATTGACGCCGGGCCAGTCACGTTGTCCGAAATGGATGGCGGCATCGAAATGCTCGGTCTGGAAGTCAAACGGTCTGAGGCGGGTATTCAGGTTCACGGTCACTTCGGGGTGGCGGCGTGCAAAATCCTGAAGCCGGGGGGCCAGCCAATGCATGCCAAACGCAGGCAGAATGGACAGGCTCAGCGATCCGCCTGTCGGGTTTGCCTTGAGTTTGAGAGAGGCCTGCGCAAGCTGGTGCAGTGCGGTTCGGGCAATCTGGACATATTCCTTTGCCGCCGGTGTCAGATGCAGGCGCATCTGGGTGCGCTGGATCAGTTCGACCCCCAGCTGCTCCTCCATGGTCTTGAGCTGACGGCTGATCGCACTTTGCGTCAGAGACAGTTCCTCGGCCGCTGCTGAGGCGCTGCCGAGACGATCAACCGCTTCCAGCGCCAGCAACGACGGGATCGAAGGCAGAAAGCGTCGGGGCGCAATCATATAACGAATCCTCATACCTTTCGGATGGAATATCACTGGCATTGCGAAGGCGCTAGCCCGATACAGGGCAGGCTGATGGGTAACGGGATTCTGGCATATGGGCAGTCTAGAAACAGTGGCCGAGTTTAACCGGGCCGAGCGGCTCGACGGGATAGAGCTTTCGGAAATCGTTCAGGTCTCCGAACATGCGGCGCGTCTTCGGGCCGAGGGCGTGGATGTGATCGCGCTCAGCACCGGAGAACCCGACTTTCCAACGCCGCCGCACGTGGTCGAGGCCGCGCATCTTGCTGCTGTTCAGGGTCAGACGCGATACCCGGCCACGGGGGGAACACCGGCCCTGCGTGCGGCGATTGCAGGCCAAGCGGGGGTCGGGCCCGCGAATGTCATCGTGTCGACAGGTGCCAAGCAGGTTTTGTCCGGAGCGCTGATGGCGACCCTGAACCCGGGCGACGAAGTTATCACCGCGGCCCCGTTCTGGACCAGCTATGCAGACATGGTCAGGCTGGCGAGCGGTGTGCCTGTGGTGCTGGAGTGCCCGAAACAGCAAGATTTCAAACTCTTGCCCGCACAGTTGGAGGCGGCGATCACGCCGCGCACGCGCTGGCTGCTGCTCAATACGCCGTCAAACCCGACGGGAGCAGTCTATTCCAAGGCGGAATTGCAGGCTTTGGGGGCGGTGTTGCAACGTCATCCGCAGGTCTGGGTCATTGCTGACGAGATTTATCAGCATCTGTCCTATGTGCCGTTTTCCCCGTTTGTCGAGGCCTTGCCCGAGCTTGCGCACCGGACGCTGACTGTAAACGGCGTGTCCAAAGCCTATTCGATGACCGGTTGGAGGATCGGTTGGGGTATTGGGCCTGAACCCTTGATCAAGGCGATGATCGCGGTGCAGGGGCAGATCACTTCGGGTGCGTGTTCGGTCGCGCAGGCTGCGGCTTTGGCTGCGATTACCGGACCGCAGGACCTGTTGGCGGACCGGCGCACCGAAATGCAGGCGCGTCGTGATCTGGTGGTCCGTGGTCTGAATGCGGCGGGGATGAAATGTGCGGTACCGGACGGGGCGTTTTATGTGTTCCCCGAAACTCCAAGCAAAATGCCGGTCGATCACGAGTTTTGCCGTTACCTGCTGGAGGAAGTGGGTGTGGCGCTGGTGCCGGGGCGGGCCTTCGGGATGCCGGGGCATCTGCGGCTTTCTTTTGCTTATGCCACCGAAAGCCTGCAACAAGGGCTAAGCCGCATTGCGGCCGCCGTCGAAAAGCTTTGAATTCAAAGACCGGGGAATTGCAATGGACCGCGCCCAGATCGTTCACGACAACTTCCTGACCCGCGTCGCCCGCCGCGACTTGCCCGAAGGCGCGCCGCCCCGTCCGGGGCTGAGCGGGCCCGAGGCTGTCTTGCTCTACCGATCGCAGGTTCTCAGCCGTGCGCTGGACCGGACAAGCCGGGCGATGCAGAAGGCCGGCCAAGGGTTTTATACCATCGGTTCTTCAGGGCACGAAGGCATGGCGGCCGTGGCCCACGCGCTTCGGCCGACCGACATTGCCTTTCTGCACTACCGCGATGCCGCGTTTCAGATTGCGCGGGCTGAACAGGTTCCGGGTCAGCAGATCGCCTGGGATATGCTTCTCAGCTTTGCCTGCTCGAAAGAGGATCCGACGTCAGGCGGCCGGCACAAGGTGCTGGGATCCCGGGCGCTGATGATACCGCCGCAGACCTCGACCATTGCCAGTCATTTGCCCAAGGCCGTGGGCACGGCCTATTCGCTGGGCGCCGCCCGGCGTCATGACCCCGAGCATCGGGACCTTCCCGCAGACGGGATCGCCATGTGTTCCTTCGGTGACGCGTCGGCCAATCACTCGACTGCACAGGGTGCAATCAATACGGCCGGCTGGACCAGCGTGCAGTCAACGCCGCTGCCATTGTTGTTTGTCTGCGAGGACAACGGCATCGGTATTTCAGTGAAGACGCCAAAGGGCTGGATTCAGGCCTCGATGGAGCATCGGCCGGGCATCAAGTACTTTCAGGCCAACGGGCTGGATATATTCGAAACCTATGCCGTGGCACAGGAAGCCGCCGAATATGTCCGGACGCGCCGCAAGCCCGCTTTCCTGCATCTGAAAACGGTTCGTCTTTATGGCCATGCGGGGGCGGATGTGCCGACAACCTATCTCAGCAAATCCGAGGTCGAGGCGGATGAAGCCAACGATCCCTTGCTGCATACCGTTCGCCTGCTGGATCAGGCCGGGGCCATGACGCCGGACGAGGCATTGAAAATCTATAACCAGACCTGCGCCCGTACTGACCGGATCGCCGCCGAGGCCGCGACCCGCCCGCATCTGGCCAGCGCCGAAGACGTTGTGGCCAGCCTGGTCCCACCAAAACGCGTCTGCAAACCCACAAACGGCCCCAGCGCCGGGGCCCGATCCACGACGTTTGGCGGAGATATGCGGGCAATGGATGAACCGCAACCAATGAGCCGCCTGATCAACTGGGCACTGACCGATCTGATGCTGGAACATCGCGAGATCGTCTGCATGGGCGAAGATGTCGGGCGCAAGGGCGGTGTCTATGGCGTGACACAGAAGCTGCAGCAACGGTTCGGACCGGATCGGGTCATCGACACCCTTCTGGACGAGCAATCCATCCTGGGGCTGGCGATCGGAATGGGGCACAACGGGTTCATTCCGATCCCGGAAATTCAGTTCCTCGCCTATCTGCACAACGCCGAGGATCAGATCCGGGGCGAGGCGGCGACTCTGCCGTTTTTCTCGAACGGGCAGTTCTCGAACCCGATGGTTCTGCGGATTGCGGGCCTTGGATACCAGAAAGGCTTTGGGGGGCATTTCCACAACGACAACTCGCTGGCCGTGTTGCGGGACATACCGGGTGTGATCATTGCCTGCCCGTCGAACGGAGCGGATGCGGCGAAAATGTTGCGCGAGTGCGCCCGTCTGGCCCGGGAAGAGCAACGGGTGGTGGTGTTCCTGGAACCCATCGCGCTGTATCCGATGCGGGATCTGCATGCACCGCAGGATGGCGGTTGGATGACGACATATCCTTCGCCTGACCAGAGAATTGCATTGGGGGACGTGGGCGTGCATGGCGAAGGAACCGATCTTGCGATCGTGACCTATGGCAACGGATATTACCTGTCGAGGCAGGCTTTACCGGATCTGGAGGCCGCAGGGCTGAGCGTGCGTGTCATCGATATGCGCTGGCTGGCCCCCCTGCCGGAAGACGCGTTGCGGCAGGCTACCAAATCGTGCCGGCATGTGTTGATCGTGGATGAATGCCGCAGGACTGGCAGCCAGTCCGAGGCGCTGATGACGTTTTTCCGCGAAGAAAGTGACGCGATACCAACCGCCCGCGTCGTGGCCGAAGATTGTTTCATAGCGACGGGCCCCGCCTATGCCGCGCCGCTGCCGTCCAAAGATGGTATCGTCGCCTCTGCACTGAAGCTGACCGGAGTGCAGCCATGACCCGAACCGCCGTAGTGATTTGCCCCGGACGGGGTACCTATAACAAGCCCGAACTGGGTTATCTGCACCGACACCATTCGGATCGGATGAACATGTTCGCCGCGTTTGATGCCATTCGCGCCGAAGCGGGCCAGGAAGGTGTCACGGCGCTGGATGGCGCTCAGCGCTATACGGTCGGCAAGTACTCCAGAGGCGATGTGGCCTCACCCCTGATTTATGCGGCGTCGCTTGCGGATGCTCAGTCGCTTTCGGACGATATCGAAATTGTGGCCGTTACCGGCAATTCGATGGGGTGGTATATCGCACTGGCCGCCGCGCGCGCGTTGAGTACGCAAGATGGGTTCCGGGTGGTTAACACGATGGGAACCCTCATGCAGGAACAGCTGATTGGTGGTCAGCTGGTGTATCCGTTTGTGGGTGACGATTGGGTGAACGATCCTGCGCGGAAGGCTGAGTTGCTGGCGGATGTGGCGCGAATTGATGCGTTGAACGGCCACGATCTGGCACTCTCCATTGATCTGGGGGGAATGCTTGTGCTGGCGGGCAACGAAAACGGGCTGAAAGCGTTTGAGCAGTCGCAGCCGGTGGTGCAGGAACGGTTTCCCATGCGACTGGCAAATCACGCGGCGTTCCATACCGGGCTTCAGGCACCGGTTGCAGCCAGGGGCCGTGCCCTGCTTGGCCAGGAACTGTTCGCTCAGCCGGATCTGCCGCTGATCGACGGACGCGGCAAGATCTGGTGGCCCGGTGCAACCGACACAAAGGCGCTTTGGGACTACACGCTGGGGCATCAGGTCACGGAAACCTATGACTTTTCACGTGCAGTGCAGACCGCCGCGCGCGAGTTTGCCCCCGATCTGTTCATTGTCACCGGGCCGGGCGCAACGCTTGGTGGCGCGGTCGCGCAATCACTGGTTCTGGCAAATTGGCAGGGCATGGCCGACAAGGCTGCGTTTCAGGCCCGACAGGAGGCAGAGCCCCTTTTGATTGCCATGGGTCGCGACGATCAGAGAATGCTGGTAACCGGCTGATACACCGATGAGGACTGGTGCGAATCCGAGGGCGTCGAGTTGAGCGATCATGAAAAGCCATTGTGGCTGAATACCAGCCGCGAGCATGTGGACAGCACCCGGCTGACTGCCGATCTGACCGTGGATCTGGCGATAATCGGCGGGGGTTACACCGGCTGTTCCGCTGCCCTGACGGCCGCCAAAGCAGGCGCATCGGTCTGTCTGCTCGAGGCGCAGGAGATCGGGCACGGCGGATCGGGGCGCAATGTGGGGCTGGCCAATGCGGGCCTATGGCTGCCCCCTGACGACATCCGCGCGCATCTCGGTAAGGCCGAAGGCGACCGACTGATTGACCTGTTGGCCGGGGCTCCGGACGAAGTCTTTCGCCTGATCGGGCAACACGGAATTGACTGTGCGCCGGTCAGGAACGGGACATTGCATTGCGCACATTCCCCGGCAGGCAATCAGGACCTTGCGAAACGCCATGCGCAGCTCCGCGCATCCGGCGCTCCGGTCGAGCTGTTGACTGCCGAGGAAACCAGCAGACGTACCGGCAGTTCCGCGTTTCACGGTGCGCTTTTTGATCCCCGGGCGGGAACCATCCAGCCGCTGTCTTATGTTCAGGGGCTTGCCCGGGCCGCAATCGCGGCCGGGGCGCGAGTGTTCACGAACAGCCCCGTGCGTTCCGTGACACAGAACGAGGGCGGCTGGTCACTGATCACGGAAGGCGGAGTTGTTCGGGCCAAGGCGCTCATTCAGGCGACAAACGCCTATCACTGCGACCTGCAGGAAACCGCGCCTGCCTACGTGCCGGTCTACTACTTCCAATATGCAACGCAGCCTTTGCCGGATGATGTGCGCGAAAGCATCCTTGCGGGCGGCGAAGGGTGCTGGGACACCGGCCTGATCATGACATCCTTCAGAATGGATGCCGATGGGCGCTTTATCATCGGCGCGATGGGGGATCTGGGCCACGCCGGGCGGTGGGCCCATTCCGGGTGGGTGCGCCGCAAGATGGCCGAGCTTTATCCGCAACTGGCGGACCAGCCGCTGACAGATGGCTGGCATGGGCGAATTGCAATGACATCGGATCACATCCCGAAAATCACTCGGCTTGGACCGCGCGCCTTGTCCGCGCACGGCTTTTCCGGGCGTGGCATCGGGCCGGGAACCGTGTTTGGGCGTCTCATGGCCGAAAGCCTTCTGGTGGATGATCCGTCAGTGCTGCCAGTACAGCCCGTGGCTGCGCATCGTGAAGGCTGGACAGGATTGCGCCGCGCCTTTTTTGAAACAGGCGCGGCATTGACGCATCTGGTGAAGGCACGGTTCTGAGGTCAGACGGATCGTGTGATGCCACCGTCCACGCGAATGTTCTGACCCGTGATGTATCCGCCCCCTTCGGATGCCAGCAGGGCAACGACGGACGCGATCTCATCATAGCTGCGACCGTACCTTCCCATGGGTATGCGCGCCCGGAATTCCTCTTTCTCGGGCAGGCTGTCGATAAAGCCGGGCAGGACGTTGTTCATGCGGATATTGTCTGCTGCGTATTTGTCCGAGAACAGTTTTGTAAAGGCCGCCAGACCAGCCCGAAACACGCCGGAGGTCGGAAACACCGGATCCGGTTCGAATGCGGCGAAGGTCGAGATGTTGATGATCGATCCACCGCCCTGCGTCTGCATGATTGGTGTGACCAGCCGTGTCGGGCGGACGGCATTCATGAAATAGACGTCCATTCCGGTGTGCCAGTCCTCGTCCGTCAGTTCCAGAACAGGCGCGCGCGGTCCGTGTCCGGCGGAATTGACCAGCACGTCAATGCGGCCCCATTGCGCCATGGACGTATCAACCAGCCTTTGCAGATCTTCATTGGACTGGTTCGATCCGGTAACGCCGACGCCGCCCAACTCATCCGCCAGCGCCTCGCCCTTCCCGGATGAGGACAGGATGCCGACCTTGAAGCCATCCGCCGCCAGCCGCCGAGCCGCATCCGCGCCCATGCCGCTGCCGCCAGCCGTGATCAGAGCCACTTTTGCCATTTCTTCTCTCCGATTGAATGTCTGGATTGAATGTGGAGGTTGCGGCCGGGTTTGACCAATCAGTTCTTCTGCCATAAAACAGTAGGAAATCTACTGGTTTATGCGATGGCCGCTCTACCTCCGTTGAATGCATTGCGGGCTTTTGAAGCTTCGGCACGACACCTGAACTTTCGACGCGCCGCTGATGAACTGGGCGTTACACAAGGCGCGGTCGCGCAGCAGGTGCGCGGGTTGGAGGCGCGGCTGGCGGAAAAACTGTTCGACCGCATGCCACGCGGGTTGCGCCTTACCGAAGCGGGGCGGCGGTTTCACGCACCGCTGCAACGGGCCTTCCAGCTTATCGAAGAGGCCGTCGATGACCTGGCCGGCACAAGACAGATCACCATTTCGGTTACACCCAGTTTCGCGTCGAAATGGCTGGTCCCGCGCCTGAACACATTCACGGACCTGCACCCAGACATCTCGGTTCAGGTAGACGCCCGAGAGCGGCTGGCAGACTTCCGGGCCGACAATGTAGATATCGCCGTCAGGCAGGGTCGCGCACCTTTCGGGCCCGGGCTGATCGTAACACCCCTGTTTTCGACCGAGTTCGTTGCCGTTTGCAGTCCGGACCTGGCAGGGAATGTGCGGGCTGCGCGTGATCTTCTGGGCCAGGTCCTGCTGAACGATACGCACGGACTCTGGCCGCTTTTTCTTGAGCGTGTCGGAGTAACCGGCAAACCCCGGATGATGAGTTTCAGCCAGACCAGCCTTGCCATCGATGCGGCGATGTCGGGGCAGGGGATCGCGCTGGCAAACGCACCGCTGGTAGAGAGGGAACTTGAATCCGGTCGTCTGGTGCAACCCCTGCCGGATGTTCTGATCGGGGATCTGGGGTTTCACGTCGTGGCACCTGCCAATCCACGACAGCCAGAACTGGTCGGGTTGGTTCGCGACTGGCTGTTGTCTCAGACCTGAAGCCTTGCGGCAACCGCTTCGATCCGGTTTCGCAGCCACCGATGCGCGGGGTCGTTGGTCGATCGTTGGTGCCAGACCATGTAGATCGAAACCGGGTCGCAGTTGAACGGAAGCGGCGCGCAATCAAGCGAAGACAACGGCCCCTGTTTCATCAGCGCCGTGTCGGTCGAAATCAGATCGCTGCCTTTCACGAAAGATGGAATAGCGTTGAAATGCGGCAGGGCCACGGTGGGTGGCCTGATCTGCGACTGATCCACGCCGCGCATCACCGCGCGCGAACTGCGTCCATCGGCAAACCGCACTTCGACATGTTCCGCCTGACAATAGCTGGACCAGCTGTCCGGGGGCGTTCGCATCGCGCCGTCATAGAAAATCATCAGCGGGCTGGTGATCAACAGCTTCTGAATGATGTCCGGCCCGTCCGGCGGCAGCGGCGTCAGCATCAGTTGGCACCTGTCACCGCGCAGCAGGTCGGGGTCGGGTACACCTGACGGAATAAAACCAAGTTCAACGCGAATGCCGTCCGCGCGGCTTGCGCGCAGCAGCTCGGGAAAGATCAGCTCGCGCGGCATGTCGTTGGTGGCGATCCCGAACGCCATTTCTTCGGACAAGGGATCGAATGGGCGCTCGTGGGTCAGGGCCCGCATATCGTCGAGCAGCGTCTGAACCGGCTCTTTCAGGGACAAGGCGCGCTCGGTCGGGGTCAGGCCCTGACCTGAACGAATGAACAGCGGATCGTTCAACACCAGTCTCAGCTTCGCCAGTGTATGACTGATTGCAGATTGCGTAACGCCAAGCCGGTCGGCCGCCTTCGAGACCGAGCTTTCCTCGAGTATCGTCAGGAAGATGCGCAGCACCTTGCCATCCAAATCAGTAAAATCAGTTTTGCTCATACAATCTATGATTATTCATGAATGGATTTGCTGTCCACGGCAGGATAGGCAGCTTTCAGATCAGGAGGCGCGAATGGGAATACGCTTTTTCTCGGACAAGAACCGACCCGTCCACATGGGGGCTTACCCAATGGAGCGGTTGGCTCGGCAGGACAACCTTCCGGATCTGTCGCTTGTGCCGCCGATGAAAGAGCTCAGCTTTCACCGCCCCGACCAGCCTGAAAGCATCGTAAACGCGATGGGCGAATTTCAGGCCATGATGGATGCTATTCGTGACGGGTTCGTGAACCCCGCGATGGCTGGAATCCCGAACAGCCCGTCGGAGCGTGCCAATCATCTGAAGGCGTTTGGTTATTTCAATGATGCCT
The DNA here is from genome assembly GCF_056542605.1 of Ruegeria sp. AB8. Lineage (NCBI taxonomy): Bacteria > Pseudomonadati > Pseudomonadota > Alphaproteobacteria > Rhodobacterales > Roseobacteraceae > Ruegeria > Ruegeria sp. AB8. Next base: position 136,531 of record NZ_JBQGAB010000005.1, on the reverse strand, counting down.
CGATGATCGGATGCGGACCGCTGCCGGCTGAGGCGCTGTTGCCCGAACCCCGGAGAAATCGCGACATCGACCGGCTGGCCCACGCCCTGAGAACGCGCCAGACCAAGACGCTGGCCTCGGGCATCGATGTGATCATGGCGGATCTGAAGGAAAGCATGGAGGCGGAGACCGGCTCGATAGACGCCCACCGACACGCGATTGTTTTCCTGTACGAACATCATCGCGACCCGGACGCGGATGAGCCGGGGACAGAGTGGATCAGGGATGCACAGGACCATCGTGCCTGCCTTTTGGCGACCGAAAACGCGGTGGTGATTGCCAACTATATCCGATTGCTCGGGTTCGATGCGCGGGCGCATACGGTCATGTCGTCCGAGGTGGATCTGAACAGGCTGGCCGTTGCCGCGGGGCTGGTCACGGCCGAGGGCGGCGTGCTTGTCGCCCCCTGGCTTGGCAAACGGTTCGGGTTGGCCGCAATCACCGCCGAGATGGAGATCGCCCATGACAAGCCCCTGAAGCCCATGGCGCAGCAGCCGTGGTTCAAAACTCAGGGTCCCGCGTGGTGGCTGGGGGCAGGTTTCGCCAAAAGTGCGCTGAACCGTGACCTCTATGCCAAGCGGCGCTATGTGGATGGCGCGCATCCGTTCGAAAAGCTGACGCGTGTCGACGATCCAACCACATACATTGACGAGGAAAACGTGGCCCGTGTGCCGAAACGGGCGGACATGTTTGCCCGCGCGCAATTCGGAGATATGGGCAAGCCCCTTCAAGACGCGGCCAAAGGCGGGCACTACGTCCGCAAATCCGCGCCCAGCTTCGCACAAAGGCGCGCGCTGGGTGCCTTCGTTCTGCTGCAGGATGGCGACAGCGCCGACGGGTTCAAGCCAACAGATGCGCAGCGGAACGCGGCGAACATCAAGGCGGCGTCCTACTTTCTGGGGGTCGATGCGGTCGGTCTCAGCCGGTGCCCGGACTGGGCCTGGTATTCCCACGACGCAACCGGCGAAGCCATCGACCCGCCCCATGATCAAGCCGTCAGCATGATCATTGATCAGGGGTATGAGACGATGGAAGGCGCCAGCGGTGACGATTGGATCAGCGTCGCCCAGTCCATGCGCGCGTATCTGAGATTTTCCTTACTGGGCGGGGTGATTGCCCAGCAAATCCGCAATCTGGGCTACAAGGCCAAGGCGCATACGGTCATGGATGGCGAAGTGCTGCAGCCACCACTGCTGTTGCTGTCTGGGTTGGGCGAAGTCAGCCGCATTGGCGAGGTGATCCTGAACCCCTATCTCGGGCCGCGTCTGAAATCGGGCGTGGTAACGACAGATATGCCGATGAGCCACGACAAGCCCATCGACTTTGGCCTGCAAAGCTTTTGCGAGTCCTGTAACAAATGCGCGCGCGAGTGCCCCTCGGGGGCGATCACTGCCGGACCGAAACTGATGTTCAACGGCTATGAAATCTGGAAGTCCGACAGCCAGAAATGCGCCACCTATCGGATCACGACACCGGGCGGGTCCATGTGCGGGCGGTGCATGAAAACCTGCCCTTGGAACCTTGAAGGCCTGTTCAGCGAACGCCCTTTCCGCTGGGCAGCGATGAACATCCCATCCGCCGCACCCGTGTTGGCGCAATTGGACGACGCGCTCGGAAATGGCGGTTTGAACGACACCAAGAAATGGTGGTGGGATATCGAGTTGCAGGCGGACGGGGCCTATCGCCCTTCGACCCATCCCCTGAACCGGCGTGACCTGCAAAAGGATCTGGACCTGAAATACGAGGATCAGACGCTGGCCGTCTACCCGGCTTACCTGGCCCCGCACCCATGGCCCTATCCTTTCGCGATGGACCGCGAGGCCGGGATTGCCGCCTATGAGGCTCTGGTTTCGGCAGACGAGTACAAGGCGCGCAAAGCCGCCGGGGATATGAGCGTGGTTCACCGCTATCAGATCGCCGGAGACGCACCGGTGATGCGGGTTGAACTGACCAGGGTCGACAAGATGTCTTCTGATGTCACGAAATACGAATTCTCGGCCATGGATGGTGCGCCGTTGCCGGACTGGACTGCCGGCGCACATTTGGATGTATTGGTCGCCCCGGAATTTCTGCGTCAGTATTCCATGTCGGGCGATCCTGCTGACCGGACTACGTATCAGATCGGCGTCCTGCGCGAAGATGAAGGGCGCGGCGGTTCGGCGCTGTTGCACCGTATCTTCGGCAAGGGGCGCAAGGTATTCATTTCAAAACCCATCAATCACTTTGAACTGGATGAGACTGCCAGCAAGACGTTCCTGATGGGCGGCGGTATCGGCATCACCCCGATGATTGCCTTTGCGCACAGGCTTCACGCGCTGGGCAGAGACTTCGAGCTGCACTATTCCGCCAGTACGCGGGCGGACGCTGGTTACCTGCAGGACCTTGCCGCAGCGCCCTGGGGCGATCATGTGCACTACCATTTTTCAGACGAAAACACCCGGGCCGATCTGGATGTCATCCTGTCTGATTATCAGGAAGGATGGCACGTTTATACCTGCGGTCCGGATCGATATATGGACGGCGTGATACAAGCGGCAGAACGACAGGGTTTTCCCGAAGACGCCCGGCATCTGGAGTATTTCTCGGTTCCCGAGCAACCCGAATACGAAAACCATCCGTTCATTCTGAAGCTAGCAAAGTCAGGCAGGGAGCTGACCGTCCCATCGGACAAGGATGCCGCGCAGGTTCTGAATGAGGCGGGAATTCATGTGGATGTGAAATGCGCCGACGGCATTTGCGGGGTCTGCAAATGCGGGGTTATCTCGGGCGAAATTGAGCATCGTGATTTTGTGTTGTCGAACCGGCAGCGCGAAGGAGCTATCATTTTATGCCAAAGCCGCGCCGCGACTGCGGATGGCGTGATCGAGATTGACCTCTGACAATTGCTCAAAAACGACTTTGGGAAACCTAAATTTTGGTCGTTCCGGCCATGGACGCCACTTGGTTGCTGCACTAACGTCCCGTTCAAACCCCAGTTAATCCTGATCCACAGGTGCGAGGTAAACAAATGGACTATCACAGCCCCAACAGTTTCGAAGAAGCTTCGGCGCTGGCAGCGAATGCAACGGGCACGACCCGGTTTCTTGCAGGCGGCACCGACGTTCTGGTGCAATTGCGTTCGGAACTGGTGACCCCCGATACACTGATCGACGTGAAAAAAATCAATGGGGTGCGGGACATCACCCGAAACGCCGATGGCAGCTGGACCCTTGGCGTCGCCGCCACCGGTGCCGAAATGAGCGAGCACCCCGAACTTGGCCGCGACTGGCCCGGCGTGGTCGAGGCAATGGATCTGATCGGCTCCACCCAGGTTCAGGGACGCGCGACTTTGACGGGCAACCTGTGCAATGGCTCGCCTGCGGCTGATTCCGTGCCGGCCATGGTAGCGGCCGGTGTCACGGTGACCGTGACCGGTCCTGGCGGCACGCGGGAGGTCGCGGTCGAAGATATTCCAGTCGGCCCCGGAAAGACCTCGCTGACCAAGGGCGAGTTGATTTCCGCAGTGCACATTCCGGCGCGGGGAGACAACGGTGGAGACGCATATCTGCGCTTCATTCCACGTACCGAGATGGACATCGCCGTCGTCGGCGTCGGCGTGAACCTGCGCCTGGATGGTGATAAGATCACCGAGGCGCGTGTTTCGCTGGGTGCGGTGGCCCCGACCGTTCTGCTGGTCGAAGACTGCGCCAGGGCCATCATCGGCACCACTCTGGACGACGCCGCGCTTGATGCACTGGCTGCGGCTGCATCCGCAGCCTGTAATCCGATCAACGACAAACGCGGCACAATCGAATTCCGCACCGAAGTTTCGGGTGTTCTGGCAAAGCGCGCCGCAAAAATCGCCTTTGCCCGCGCGAAGGGAGAGCAAGCATGAGCAAGTTACACGTATCCACCACCGTGAACGGTGACGCGGTTGAATACCTGTGTGATCCCCGCGAAACCCTGCTGGACTGCCTGCGAGACAAGCTGAACCTGACCGGCGCCAAAGAAGGCTGCGGCACCGGCGATTGCGGCGCGTGCTCGGTCACGGTTGATGGCCGTCTGGTATGCTCGTGCCTGATGCTGGGTGTCGAGGCGGAGGGAAAGCAGATCGAAACCGTCGAAGGTATCGCGGATGGCGATGTTCTGCACCCGCTGCAGAAGAAATTCATCGAATACGCCGCCCTGCAATGTGGCATCTGCACGCCGGGTATTCTGGTTGCGGCGAAGTCCCTGCTGGAAAAGAACCCGAACCCGACCGAGGAGGAGACCCGGTACTGGCTGGCGGGCAACCTGTGCCGCTGCACGGGATATGACAAGATCATTCGTGCCGTGATGGATACGGCAGCTGAGATGCGGGAGGCTTCGTAATGGCACTCGACGATCGGAAATCCGAATTCAATTTCGTGGGTACCCGTCCTGACCGGCCGGATGGTCTGGACAAGGTGACGGGCCGGGCCCGGTTTGGCGCCGATGCTTATGCGCCCGGTATGCTGCATGGTGCGATCCTGCGTTCCCCTCATGCGCACGCGCGGATCGTGAAGATCGACGCATCGAAGGCCGAGGCGCTGAAGGACGTCAAAGCCGTTGTGACCCGGGCCGATTTCGCGGATGTGCCCTTCAAGCCCGGTTTGGAAGGCGAATTCTGGAGCGTGCTGGAAAATGTCATGGCGGGTGAAAAGGCCCTCTATGACGGTCACGCTGTTGCGGCGGTTGCGGCCACGTCGGCTTTGGCTGCGCGCGATGCGCTCAAGCTGATCGAGGTCGAGTACGAAGTGCTGCCCCACGTCACGGATGTGGACAAGGCTATGGCCCCTGATGCGCCGGTAATCCGCGAAGGGGCTGCGGACTATTCCGTGCCCGAAGGGATGCACCCCAACGTCGTGCGTTATCACGAAAGCGGCCATGGCGACGTCGAGGCCGGGTTTGCCGAGGCGGATTTGATCCTGGAAGACAGTTTTGTGACCGAGGCAACGCATCAGGGCTATATCGAACCGCACGCCTGCCTTGGATCTCTGGGCAGTGACGGCAAGGGTGAGCTGTGGTGCTGCACGCAAGGCCATTGGTACGCGCAGAAATACTGCGCCACGCTGGTAGGCATTGAAACGGCGCAGCTGCGGGTGACCGCCTCGGAAATCGGTGGTGGCTTTGGTGGCAAGACCACCGTGTTCATCGAACCGGTTGCACTGGCGCTGAGCCGCAAGGCCAACCGGCCTGTTAAGATCGTAATGAGCCGCTCTGAGGTGTTCCGAGCTACCGGCCCGACCTCGTCCGCGTCGATGGATATCAAAATCGGCATGAAGAAAGACGGCACGATCACGGCGGCCGAAGGTATCTTCCGACTGCAGGGCGGTGCTTTTCCGGGAGCGCCCGGGGATATGACCGCCATGTGCGCTTTTGCGCCCTACAACCTGACCAATGTTCGTCAGGTCGGCTATGACGTTCTGGCCAACCGTCCGAAACAGGCCGCCTATCGCGCCCCCGGCGCACCCATGGGGGCGTTCGCAGTGGAATCCGTGCTGGATGAGCTGTGCAAAAAGCTGGGGCTGGATCCGGTGGACGTGCGTCTGAAGAACGCGGCGCACGAAGGCACCAAAGCCAGTTATGGCCCGACTTACGAACGTATCGGTCTGGTCGAAACGCTTGAGGCGGCCAAGGCCCATCCCCACTATTCGGCGCCGCTGAAACCGGGGCAGGGGCGCGGCATTTCGTGCGGGTTCTGGTTCAATCACGGTGGTGAAACCAGCGTCTCGCTTGCGCTGTCCGAGGACGGCTCGGCCCAGGTTATGGTCGGCACACCCGACATCGGTGGCTCGCGTGCGTCGATGGCCCTGATGGCGGCCGAAGTGCTGGGTATCCCATACGAGAACATTCGTGTCACCGTCGCGGATACGGCGACGCTGGGCTACAACGACGTAAGCCACGGCTCGCGCGTGACTTATGCCAGCGGTTTGGCGACCATCAAGGCAGCCAGAAACGCTGTGGAACGTCTGTGCGAACGCGCGGCGGCCAAATGGGGTATCCCGGTCGATGCGGTTAAATGGGAAAACGGCTGTGCCGTGCCTTCGGGTCCGAACGCAGGCGATTTCGATCCAATGCCGCTGGCCGATATCACCGCCGATATGGGTGCGACCGGTGGTCCGATCTCGGGGCATTTCGAAGCCACTCCGGAAGGGGCGGGTGTGTCATTCGGCACCCATATCGTCGATGCCGAGGTCGATCCGGAAACCGGCAAAACCGCGATCACCCGCTATACGGTCATTCAGGATGCCGGTAAGGCCATCCACCCGACTTACGTGGAAGGTCAGTATCAGGGCGGTGCCGCGCAAGGCATCGGCTGGGCGCTGAACGAGGAGTATATCTACGGCGAAGATGGCAGGCTGCAGAACTCGATTTTCCTCGACTATCGCATTCCTGTGGCCAGTGACCTGCCGATGATCGACACGGTGATTGTCGAAGTGCCCAACCCCGGTCACCCGTTCGGTGTGCGCGGCGTGGGCGAGACCGGCATCGTGCCGCCGCTGGCGGCCATCGCCAACGCTGTCTCCAATGCGGCGGGCGTGCGGATGAAGCAACTGCCAATGTCGCCGCCCCGCATTCTGGCGGCGCTCAAGGACAATGGTTGAGGTCCATCTCTGGTCCGGCCTCCGGTCTCTGACCGGGGGCCGGCAGGTGGTCGAGGTGCAGGCCAAAACCACCGGCGAGTTGCTGCGCGAACTTGTTCGCGCGCATCCGCAATTGCAGGCACCGATTGATGCCGGGGTATCAATCGCCATCGACGGCCGCGTCATCGCCTCGGGTTTGACCGAACCGATCCCGGAAGGCAGCGAGATTTACCTGATGCAACGCCTGCGTGGCGGCTGAGCGAGGTTGACCCCGAAGGGGCAACGATCAGTTCACTAAGTCTTCGGCTATTTGATCCACGGCGGTTTGCAGAGAGTCGCGTCGATATTGCGTGCTGTCGGCGAAGGCGTCGAAACGGGCCGAGGCCGTCAGAATTTGAACGCCGTCCCGTGGGGTGATATCGAAACTGATCGAAGAGATAATGCAGTTTCCCAGCAAGGCGCGGATTTCAGTACAGATTCTGCGTGCATTTTCGAACACCTCTGCGCGGTTGCCCAGAGTGTTGTGAAGATCGCGGCCACCAATCAGCCGCACCCGGGCCGAGATGAGTTCGCCGTTCTTTACGACTGACGGATCGCCGGTTTCGTAATCCGGGACATATTGCAGGTTTCCGATGATCCTGACGGTTCCATCCCGTGAAAGCGTGGCGTTGGATTTGGAAACATCACATTTTGTTCCCAGGTTGCCCAGTACTTCAAAACAGTATCCCGCAAGAGTTTGCGGCGCGCGTGCATGGGCATAAAGTTCCTGAAAATCCGGCTCTGGCAGGGTTTCTCCGGGCTTCAGCAAAGCCTCAAACGGCATTTACAGCTTGTATGACACATAGCGACCTGTGGTCAGGTCCGTGGGGTTGAATGCTGCGTTCAGCTTCTTGTTGTTGCGCAGCCAGGCAACTAGTGGTTGGCCTTCGGCAAGTTCACCCACGGTTTCAAACGCCGCGTCGTCGCCGGACTGCGCCCGGGATACCGCGTGGCTGATTTGATAGCCCCAGTACTTCGTCGGCAGATACCACACCGCAAGTAACGCCAGGATTGAAAGAGTCAGGGCCGTACCTATCAGTTTCATTGCCGGGACACCTCCTGCGGCGCCGGATCAAGCAACGCAAGGTCACCACCGACCGCAGCGGTCAGCAGCATGATACGCGTGTCCTCAAACGTGTCATCTCCGATCAGCGTAAAGTCGTTTTCCGAGACATAGACATCACGTCCTGCCATGCTGCGATATTCGATTGGCTGGTCCGGCAGGTCGCCCACCAGGACATGGGCCGCACTGTTGGGGGCTGTTACATTGGTGTCCGCAGGCACACCCATGAGCTGCCGGTACCATGCGTCAAACGCGCGATAGCCGGTGTTGAAGCTGTAAATTTGGTTCGTGTACAGATCATTTCCGTTATCCGCCTTGGTCTGCGCGGGCCAATGCGCCTGTGGCCTTCGCCATGGTGCAACCATGCAAGGCCCCGGGTCATCATTCGCGCCAAATTCAAAGTTCGTTACAAAGTCGCTGATCCGGATTGCCTCGAACGGCACGTCCTGTTCAGGCGCCACAAGACCCGAGTTCTCGCCGATCATCGCGACATGCGACAAGGAGACTCCCTTGGCCAGTTGCAGGTTCCAGATCACGTTCTGTCGGAAGCTTTGCAGCACCAGGTAGACGGGTGCCGACGTGTCGGTGACAAACACGTCCACGGCAAACATCCGTCCCTGCGCCTGGGATCCGGTCTGATAGTGTTTTTCCGAAACCTGCAAACCCTTGATATGGTCGATCAGTGCATTTGCGATGGCCCGGTTCGAGAACACATGGGTCGTTGTCGGCAGCGTGCCGGTCTCCATGCGCACGTTATAGACAACATCATTCGGCTGCGGTCTTTTGAAGGTGCATTCGGAGTTAACGGCAAAAGGGATCAGCACGTTGGGCGGGGCGTCCTGCCCTGCCGGATCAAAGCCCGTCGCCACATCCAGAACGGTTAATTGTTCCCGGTCCGCAGTTGCCAGACCCGGGCTGGGAATGCTCCAGCCTTGATCGGTGATCTGGCGAACGTCCTGCACAGGCTTGGGTTGTGGCTGTGGGGCCGGCTGGTTGTCCGGGGCCGCCGCTTGCGACAGTTTCCACTCGTCGAACATCATCAGGCCGTAGAACCCGCCAATTCCGGCCATGGCCGCCAATATGGCCCAGATCATCGCGTTGCGGAGATTATGACCTTTCGGTGCCGGTTCACTGGGTGGAGCTTCTGTTTGGACTTGCGGTGGCGGAGGGGTGCCGTGTTTCTGCTGAATGCGTTGTATTCGTTCTGAAAAATCTTGCTTTTGCTTTGAATCGGTCATGGCGTCGTATCTCGTGATTCGGCATCGACGTTAATTGAAAGTTTCAACCGCTGCGAGAATGCGTGGCGGCGAAACATGCCGTTCGAAATGACTGTTGCAGGAAGACATATCAACTGCACCTTGTTTGAAGCAGTTAAAGTCCGGATGTTTTTACTGGATTTGATGCTTGGCTTGTTAACCCTGCCAGGGTTCACGCCCGACCATCCGGTCCGCTTCTGCCGTGATATCGTTCATGTGGTGCTCAAGACTTTGCCTGAGCGTTTCGATCTGTTCTTCACTGGCCTTGCGGGGGACGGTTTCGGTCCATTCCCGGCACAGGAAAACGCCCTGATTGCGCCAGGGGCGGGGCAGCAGCATGCGGTCCCACGTTCCGGCCTCGCGCCCGTAGCGGGTAGAAAAGGTAATGCCAAACACCCGTTTGCCCGAGGTGCGGGCCCAAACCAGCGGCACGGTCGACAACACCCGTTCGGGCCCACGCGGACCGTCGGCGGCAATGCCAATCGAAATGCCCTGCTTGATCATCCCCAGCACCTCGCGCGACAAGGCGACGTGGCGTTTCCGGCTGGTCATGGCGATCGAGTCCAATCCGAACAGCTTTTGCACCCGGCCCACCATGCTGCCGGCGCGCGCGGCCGACGTGATGGTACAAACCCGTCCCTTATCCAATGGAAAGAGATAGGGCGATAGCGTCAGCCGCTGGTGCCACATCACAACGATCACCGGCTCACCCTGTTCCACCAGTTTGTCCATTTCCTCAAACCCGAGGCGCTGCCAGCTCGTGTTGCGATGAACCATCCGGATGTAGCTGGCGATCCGCCGCGCCGCCCAGTTGAGAACGGCTTCGCTGTCTGCGATTTTCTTGCGGAGGCTCACGTATTGTATCCCTGTACTGACCAGACCTTGTCTTAAAGAACTGCGCGTCCGGTGCAACTTGTTTGTCCCCGGGATGATCTGACGATGAATCGCAAAAAGCCTCTTGAGTCCGCCGCGCGGCTGGCATATCTGGGTCGCACCACAGGGGTATAGCTCAGTTGGTAGAGCGACGGTCTCCAAAACCGTAGGTCGCGGGTTCGAACCCTGCTGCCCCTGCCATTTCCTTCCATGTTGTAGACGAAGCCCAGGTTGGGGATACCCTTCCTTGTGCGGGTTCAGTTTCACGGGCAATCGCTGTTCCCTCCGGCGAATGAATGGCCTATTGTCACGTGCAGACAGAACGCACCGGGATGGGGATACATGTCGCGTTTCGATGGTTACTTCCTGCGGCAGTTGCTGGTGCTGTTCGGATTTTTCACTCTGGTTCTGGTTGGCGTCTTCTGGATTACCCGATCAGTCAGCCTGTTTGACCGGGTAATCAGCGGTGGTCAGTCGGCTATGGTGTTTCTTGAATTTACGGCCCTGACACTGCCGACGCTGATCCGCACGGTGATGCCAATGGCCGTATTCGCCGCCGCAGTCTACGCCACCAACCGGCTGAGTCGCGAAAGCGAGATGACGGTGATGCTGGCCACCGGTTCAAGCCCGTGGAGGCTGGCGCGCGGAGTATTGGTTTTTGGTGTCATTGCTGGGCTGATGATGGCGGTCATAAGCATATTCCTGCGCCCCGCATCCGTCGATCAGCTTGAGCAGCGGCAGGCCGAAGTCGCCGGGGACGTCACCGCGCAACTGTTGAACGAGGGTGAATTTCTGCACCCGGCCGCTTCGGTGACGGTCTATATCGGCAGCATTGATCTGGACGGTACTTTGCACGAAGTGTTTGTTTCCGATCGTCGCGACAAACTGAACTCGGCCAGCTATTCCAGCAAGACGGCGTATCTGGTCAACAATGATGCGGGTCTGCATCTTGTGATGCTGGACGGGATCGCGCTGCGCCTGGACCGTGAAGGCCGGACGTTGTCTTCGACCCTGTTTCAGGACGCGTCTTACGACATATCCGGGTTGACCAGTTCGCGCGGCATGAACGACCGCAGCCTCGAAGCGGTTCCGACAATCGAGTTGCTCAATGACCGGGATGCAATCTCGGAAGCGGAAGGATTCAGTCAGGGTGAGATGATCGAGGAGTTACACCAGCGGTTCTCCTGGATCGCGATCTGTATTGCTGTCGCGATGGCGGGGTATTCCACCCTGATGCTGGGCAGTTTCTCGCGGTTTGGCCTTTGGCCACAGATATTCGGGGCTTTCACTATCCTTATTCTGCTGGAGGGTGTTCGCGGATTTATCTCTCCCATTGTCATCGCCGATCCTGCCCTGTGGCCGATGCTGTATCTGCCGGCCTTCGGGGGCATCCTGATTTCCTGCATGTTCCTGTTTGTTGCGGGCCGGCCGATTGTCGTGATGCGGCGAACCGAAAACCAGGCAATGCCGCAGGCAGGTACCTGAGTTCAGCCGCGAAGATCGGCAAGGCAGCTCAGGATATCGTCGATGCCCGCGCCATCACGGCGGGTCACCAGATAGAGCGGCAGTAACAGGTCACGTGCCCCCTCGATCGGGATCAGTTCCTGCGATCGCAGGTGGTCTTCGATGACGTAGCGCGGGAAATACCCGGTTCCGCCTCGGCGCAACACATAGCGCAGCGCCATCATGCAATTGCCAAGAAAAATCGTCTGCCCCGGCGCCTGTCGGGCCACGGATCTCACGTGGTCCTGATAGACTTCACCTAATTCCAAATTGACAAATACCAGATCCTGGCCGGTGTCGGCCGTGCCCCGGGTTCGGACAAGTATCAGGCGCTCGGTGCCCAAGTCGTGAAACACCACGCGCGGATCGGCCGGTTTTTCATGGGTCAGGGCGGCATCCAGAACATGCGTCGCGACAGCGTCGACCATGTTCAGATCGTGGTCATAGTTCAGCGTCAGCAACAGTTTTCCGGACTGCCGTTCGAACCGCACGGCCAGATCAACCAGCAACGGATCCCAGATGCTCAGCTGTGCGCCAAGCCGCAAGGCGATGCGGTTCTGGGATTGAGACGGCAGGTCGTGTGAAGCAAAGGACCAAAGCGACAGCATCTGTTCAGCGTAAGGGCGGAATTGCCGCCCGAAATCAGTCAGTGTGGTGCCACCCGCGCCCCGATTGAACAGTTGCTTTCCCGTTTCATCTTCAATCGCGCGGATACGCGCACTGACGGCAGTCTGGGTCACGTTCAGCTTGCGGGCCGCGGCGTGAAAGCCTCCGACCTCGGCAACGCACAGAAATGTTTCGAGCGCTTTGATCTGCATGCCGAAAGTATTTTTTGATCGAACCGATAAAATCAATTCATTTTTTTGGCCACAGGGATTGCACTATCATGATGCGCAACTTCAGCCAAAGGACGCGCCATGCTGGACAAAAGCCACAAACCCACCTGGACCAGTTTCGAAAACGCCACCAAGGAAGATTTTCTGGCGGTAATGGACTACGAAGACGCCTATAACGCGGCTCTGCCGGATCGCATTCTGGATGCAATCCGTTCGCTCGATGAAGAGTGGACGCCCTATCCTGTAAACCGTTATCAACACAGCCTGCAGGCCGCGACCCGTGCCTATAACGACGGGGCCGACGAAGAGATCGTCATCGCTGCATTGGTGCATGATACAGGCGATATCCTGTCCCCCTACAACCATGGTGAGCTGTCAGCGGCGATGATGAAGCCCTATGTCAGCGAAAAAACCTACTGGATTCTCAAGCATCACTGCGTGTTTCAGGGGTATTATTACAATCACTTCCTGGGTGGCGACCGCAACGCCCGCGACAAGTATCGTGACAGCCCGTACTGGGAAGACTGCCGGTATTTCTGCCACGAATACGACCAGTGCGCCTTCGACCCCGACTACCCGACCAAACCGCTGGAGTTTTTTGAGCCCATGCTGCGCCGGGTTCTGAACAAGGGAGAAGGCCACATGGAATTGAACGAGACGGCGGACGACGGCAAGACTGATTAAGAAAAATGACAGGCGGGCCTGAGTGGCCCGCCTGAACCGATCAGCAGCTTGCCATCAGACGATAGACGATCTGCGCGGCGGTAAAATCCCATGCGGCATCGCCATCGGGGGCCAGTTCGACCACATCAAGGCCGACGCATTTTCGCCCCTTCAACGCGTGTTCCACCAGATGCAGCGCCTGGTAATAGGCCAGCCCACCGGGTACAGGGGTGCCGGTGGCCGGCATGATCGCCGGGTCCAATCCATCCACATCAAAGCTGACATAAACCAGTTCCGGGAAGTCTTCGGGCAGGTCAATGGCGTGGATGTTGTCGGTCACCAGTTCTTCGGCATCGACGTGAAAAACGTTGTTTTGTACACGGCTCTGCGCCTCTTCCTTACAAAACGCACGAACGCCGAACTGGGCCAGTCGGATGCCTTCCTCGGCCAGAAGATGCATGACCGAGGCGTGGGAGTGTTTTTCGCCCTGATAGGCGTTGCGCAGGTCGGCATGCGCGTCGACTTGCACGATGCCAACCGGCTGCCCCAGCGCACGGGCGACGCCCATGACTGCACCGTAGCTGAGCGAATGCTCGCCACCCAGCGTCACCGGCACCTTACCCGCGCGCACTGCGGCTTCGGTACGTTGGGCCAGGCGTTCCATGATTTCCGGCAGCGAGGCATCGCAATCCAATGGCGGTTCGGTGAAGATGCCCTGCAGGCAGGGTTCAGCACCGCCCACGATCCGCTCCAGCTCATTTGAGGCCTCGACAATTGCTTCGGGCCCTTTGGCCGTGCCCGAGCCATAGGACACCGTGCGCTCCAGCGGCACCGGGATCACGTGGAACCGCGCGTCCTCGGTGCGCTCGGAAGCGGTCAGTTCACTGTCGAGGAAAATGCTCATGAGAGTCTGTCCTTAAAGTCTTCATAGCCGAACTTTTTGATGATTTTCAGTTCGTCCGTTTGGCTGTTCCAAAGCGCGATGGTAGGCAGCGGCACGCCATTGAATGTGTTTGTCTTGACCATCGAGTAATGGGCTTGGTCCAGGAAGGCGAAGCGCTGCCCGATCTCCAGCGGCTTGTCCCATGTGTAGTCGCCGATCACGTCACCCGCCAGACAGGACGGGCCGCCCAGACGGTAGGTGTGGCCAGCCTCGGCTTCATCCATCAAAGCCGGACGATAGGGGGCTTCGATCACGTCGGGCATGTGGCAGGTGGCCGAGATGTCAGTGATCGCAAGGTTCATGCCATTGGTGGGCAGGTCGAGGATTTCCCCGACCAAAATACCGGCGTCCAAGGCGACCGCCTCACCGGGTTCCAGATAGACATCGATGCCGTAGGTTTTGCGGATGGTCTTGATGAAGGTCGCCAGCCCGTCGCGGTCATAGTCGTCGCGGGTGATGTGGTGGCCGCCGCCGAAGTTCAGCCATTTGAGTTGCCCCATGAACGGCGTGAGTTTCGGTTCGACGGCGTCCCACGTGCGCTGCAGCGGCTCGAATCCCTGTTCGCAGAGCGTGTGCATGTGCAGGCCATCAACCCCGGTCAGGATTTCCTTGGTGAGCTGGCTGACGGGCGTTCCCAGCCGAGAACAGGGGGCGCAGGGATCGTACTTCGGAATTTCACCTTCGGAGTGTTCCGGGTTGATGCGAAGACCGACCTGAACGCCGGCGGCCTGGGCTTTGTCGAGGAAGCGGTCTTTTTGCGCCGGAGAGTTGAAGATGATGTGGTCGGACAGGGACAGGATTTCGTCGATATCGGCGTCCTTGTATCCGGCACAGAAAGTTGCGACCTCACCGCCATATTCCTCGCGGCCCAGCCGAGCCTCAAAGATGCCGCTGGCGCAGGTGCCACTGAGATGTTTGCGTACCAGGGGGGCAAGCGAGAACATCGAGAAGGCTTTCAGAGCACTCAGCACATGTGCGCCCGAGCGGGTGCCGATATCGGCGAGGATGCTCAGGTTCCGTTCGACGGCTTTTTCGTCGACCACAAAGCACGGCGTGGGAACGCGGCTGAGATCGAAGTTGCGGAAGGCTCCGGCATCCCCGGCTTGTGTGGTCATCATGTCGGACATAACCGGCGTCTCCTTGGTGTGGAGAGGCCGGGGGCGCTGCCCCCGGACCCCCGGAGTATTTGGGAAAAGGTGAAGACCAGATCAGAATTCGACGGGACCGTCGAGTTCGTGAACCTGCCACGGCAGGCCGTGGTCGTTCAGCATGTCCATGAAATCATCGGGGTCGAGCTGTTCCATGTTCCACACGCCGGGTTGAGTCCAGTTGCCCTTCAGCACCTGTGCCGCGCCGATCATCGCGGGGACGCCGGTGGTATAGCTGACCGCCTGGCTGCCGACCTCGGCATAGCATTCCTCGTGGTCGCAGATGTTGTAGATGTAATAAGTCTTCTCGCCCGAGCCATCCTTGGCCTGACCCGTGGCGATGTCGCCGATGCAGGCTTTGCCCTTGGTTTCCGCGCCCAGATCGCCAGGATCGGGCAGCAGGGTTTTCAGGAACTGGATCGGGATGATTTCCTTGCCGTCGTGCATCACCGGGTCGATGCGGGTCATGCCGACGTTTTCCAGCACTTTGGCGTGGGTGATATAGGCGTCACCGAAGGTCATCCAGAAGCGGGCACGCTCGATCTCGGGGAAGTGGGTCGAGAGCGATTCCAGTTCCTCGTGATACATCAGGTACATGTTTTTGGGGCCGATGGCGGGGAAATCGAACTCGACCTTGTGTGTCATTGCCGGCGAGTGTTTCCATTCGCCGCCTTCCCAGTGGCGGACCTCGGCCAGCACTTCGCGCAGGTTAATCTCCGGGTTGAAGTTGGTGGCGAATTCCTGATCGTTCGAGCCGCCATTGGCGTCCAGAACGTCGATCTGACGAATGGTGTCCAGCTTGTGTTTCTTGAGCCATTTGGCGAACACACTGGTCACACCCGGATCGAAACCCGAGCCGAGGATGGCGGTCAGGCCAGCCTCTTTGAACCGCTCCTGATAAGCCCACTGCCAGTGATATTCGAACTTGGCCTCATCCTCGGGCTCGTAGTTCGCGGTGTCGAGGTAATGGATACCGGCCTCAAGACATGCATCCATAAGAACCAGATCCTGATAGGGCAGGGCGAGGTTCACGAGGATTTCCGCGCCGGTCTCCTTGATCAGCTTGACCGTGTCTTCGACCTTGTAGGCGTCCAGTTCTGCGGTGGCGATATCAACGCCCACAAGCTCTTTCACCGATTTGGCGATGGCGTCGCATTTCGATTTCGTGCGGCTGGCCAGAGTGATCTCGGTGAAGATGTCCGAATTCATTGCCATCTTGTGCACGGCGGCGTGGGATACGCCGCCTGCGCCGACAACCAGTGTTTTGCCCATGGGGTTTTCTCCTCTCACAGGGGGTTATTCGTAATAGGTGTAGCCGTTGATCGAGTCGCGGTAGGCGCTCATTAGGGTTTTGCGGTCCTTGGCTTTCAGAGTACCGGTCGAGATCGCCTCGTCCACCATTTTGCGGAAGGCAGCGACGCAATCGCCGGGGTCAAACTCGACATAGGACAGAACTTCGGAGATGGTGTCGCCTTCCTGCTCGTGCAGCAGGTCGAAGCCGCCGTCAGCGCGCAGGTCGATGGTGACGACGTTGGTATCACCAAACAGGTTGTGCAGATCGCCCAGCGTTTCCTGATAGGCGCCGACGAAGAAGACGCCCATGTAGTATTCGCCGTCTTCAGGCAGCGAATGCACCGGCAGGCTGGGAGAGACACCATCGGCCAGGATGAAGCGGTCGATTTTGCCGTCGCTGTCGCAGGTGATGTCGGACAGGACCGCGCGGCGGTCGGGTGTTTCGTTCAGTCCCTGCAGCGGCACGATCGGGTGCAACTGGTCGATGGCCCAGACATCGGGCAGGGATTGGAACAGCGAGAAGTTGCAGTGGTAGATATCGGCCACTTTTTCAAGCTGGTCGTCCACATCGGTTTCCAGATCGTCGCTGGCCGCAAGCGCCTTGAGGCGGGTCATCAGCGACAGGTAGATGCGCTCGGCCCGGGCCATCTGGCGCAGGTCGACATAACCGCGGCGGAACAGGGCACGCAGTTCATTGCGATAGAAGGTGGCGTCGTTCCAGCATTCCTGCAACCGGTCGATGCTGAGGTAACTGGACACAGCGGCCAGGTCCGAAACCATATGGTGGTCATCGGGTTCCACCTCGGGTCCGTTGGGCGCATCGTAGAGCGTGCTTTCCAGCACGTTGAACAGCAGCATCGACGAGGTTGCCACCACAGCGCGACCGCTTTCGGTGACCAGAGTCGGGTGGGCCACTTCGGCCTCATCCATCGCGTAGGCCACGGTTTCGACGACATTGGCGCAGTATTCCTCGACCGTGTAGTTGATCGAGTTCTCGGCGGCTTTCTTTTCGCCGGTATAGTCCACACCCATGCCGCCGCCGAGGTCCAGATGGGTCAGCGGCACGCCTTCGCGCGTCAGCTCGGTGTAATAGCGGCAGGCCTCGCCCACGGCGCGGCGCACGTCGTTGACGTCCTGCACCTGAGATCCGAGATGCGAGTGCTGCAGCTTCAGGCAATGCAGCAGACCGGCCGCTTTCAGCTTGTCGACAGTAGCGACCAGCTGATCGGTGTTCATGCCAAAGGCGGACCGGTCGCCCGAGCTTTCTTCCCATTTGCCGCTGATCTGGTTGGTCAATTTGACCCGGACACCGATCAGGGGCTCGATGCCCAGTTCGTTATATACCTCGATCACCGTGTCAGCCTCTTTCGGGCTTTCCAGCACGATGACGGTGTTAAAGCCGATCTTGCGGCTGAGGATTGCCAGTTGGATGAACTCGGCATCCTTGACGCCGTTGCACACGATTAGCGCTTCGCTGGCCAGACGATGGGCAAGCGCGATCACCAGTTCGGGTTTCGATCCGGCTTCCAGGCCGTAATTGTACTTCTTCCCGAACTCGACGATCCGGTCCACGACCTGCGCCTGTTGGTTCACCTTGATCGGGAAAACACCGCGATAGTGCCCCTTGTACCCGGTACGGGCAATCGCATCACGGAAGCTTTCATTGATATGAGCGATCTCGTTTTCCAGGTAGGAACTGATACGCAAAAGCATCGGGGCCCTGATGCCGCGTTCCTCAAGGTCGCTCAGGATGCCGGGCAGGCTGATTGCCGCAGCCTCTGGTGCCATGGGATTGCGCAGACCGATCTCGCCCTGCTTCGTCACCTCGATGAGGCCTTTGCCCCATTTCTCAACCCCGTAGATGGAATGCGGTGCGTTGGGCGTATGTTTCAATCAAGTCAGTCCTTGTACGTCTGGAGTGCCGGTTTTGCGCCCGCCAATACGGCAGCAGTTTGATTCGTCCAAGTGTAATCTATGCGATGGAAAATGCCGAGGTTCAGCCAAACGCCCGGACATGGATCAGGTGGTTGTCCCATTGGCAGTCCAGTTGGGCCAAATTGTTGGCGCTGATGCCGCTCAGGCTGCCGATCACTCCGGTGCCGGTGGTAAAGACATACCCCTTGGGCCCTGCGCTTAACCCGCATACATCGTCAAGCTGGTGGATGCTGGCCAGTCGCCCGTCTGCGACATTGAACTGATGCAACGCGTTGCCGCGCGGGCAGGTGATCGCGACGGTTTCGCCATTGGCAGAAAACGCGATACTTCCTGCGTAGCCTTGAAGCGTGGCTTGATCGGTGTCGGGTGCCGCCAAAAGCCTGGGCGCCTGACCACGGTGATGCAGGCCCAATAACGGCGGGTGAGCGGTCGCGTCGCCCTGCCATTGCATGGCAAAGGCAACAAGTCCATCCCGGCGCACCGCCAGATGACGGGTCGAGCTCTTGTGCATCGCGCGCGGCAGTTCCACCGTCTCCAGAATGTCGCCGGACAGGTCAAGATAGGTCAGGTTGGGTTGCATCACCGGCAGGTTCAGCTTGGTGCGGCCCGTGTCGGGATGGGTCTCGATCCCGCCATTGGCGACGACCAAAGAAACGCCATCCGGCATCAGGCGCAAGTCGTGCGGGCCGATACCGCCCGAGGAAATCTCTCCGATCCGGGTGTAATCTTGGCCGTTCCAGATGCCGATGATGCCCGCGCCAGCGTCATAGTTGTTTTCGGTCGTGTACAGCCTTGTTCCATCTCGCGAATAGGTGCCGTGGCCATAGAAATGGCGCCCTTTTGGGGCCTGCAACTCAGCGATTTGCGCCCCAGTGGCGCAATCAATCACCGCGGCAAAGGTACCGGGACGGCGGGCAAAGGCCACCGCCTGCGGCAAGTGTGGATGCGCGGCGGCGGCGTGGCCCCGGGCGGGCAATGGCAGGGAAAACAGGATGGTTCCGTTCACATCCAACCCGGCCAGGCGGTACGTATCATCCGGGAATAACGCTGCAGCCAGATAGTCAGGCCCGCCCACCGACGCCCACCCTTTCATCGGGGCAAGACCGGCGGCGGTCAGACCGGCCAGAAAGCGGCGGCGGGTGGTCATGCGGATCAGTCTCCGTCCAGTGAGTTGAACCCGGCGCTAATGCCAAGGGTCGGGCCGAGTTCGGTAGAGGCAATAGCGCGGATGTCGTTGATCGACTGTTGCAGCGTTTCGACCCGGATGCGTCCCTGTGGATCGGCGACACCCGCAAAGGCCGGATCGTCCAGTGATTGTGCCCGGCTTATGGCTCTTGCAAAGGCGGCGTCCAGATCATCGGCAATCCCGGGATGACCGGTCGACAGATGAGTGGCAAGATCGTGCAAGGCGATCAGCGACAATTCCACATGGCGCAGCGATCGTTCGGACCGGCGTGCCTCGGCCCGGTTGGGGCGGGGGCGGTCATGCGTTCCCATGGGGCGGCCAAGGCGGGTGTCGGCGGTAAACTCCAGACCGGTGATCAGGGCTTTAAACAGTTCCTGCATCGCTTCATCATCGGACCGGTAAGGGCCGTCGGGTCCGGGTCGAGCCATTTTGCCGGCATAAGACTGCCAGTCGTTGTCGATAGCCCGCGCATTCCGTTCGATATCTGTCGCGATGGCCCGAACCAGCGCGCAGCGATAGTCATCCGCGCCTGCCACGGACAGTTGCGAGTCGAACAGAACCTGCTCCAAAGCAAAGAAACCGCGTCCAGCGATGGATGTTTCCGCGAATCCTTCGGCGGAATAGACCGCATCATCTTCCCGGGCGATCAGTCCAGACAGCGCCTTGGGCGTGAAACCCTTGCTGTCGGGCCAGAACGCCAGGGCAAAGGCGCGGTCATCGGTTTCCGACGGGCCAAAGCGCAGGTGGCTGGCAGAAACCCATGCGTCGAAGGCATCGTGATAAGCCGCCTGCAGATCGGGGGCGTCCATTGAGCAATCCGCTTGCGACGATGCTTTCAGTGTACCGGACATGTCCGCAAGCTGCGCAAAACGCGGCAGGATGTGGGATGGCACCGTGTCCGCGAGTACAGCCTGACGATCCTGAGCCTGGACAGCTATTGGCAGTATGAGGGCAGCCAGTAAGGTGAGAATTCGCATGAGTCAGAAACTTTCGAGGAAACGCACAAGGGCGTCGCGGTCGGCTTTTGGCATCGAAACAACACTGTCCCGCGCCGCCTGCGCCTCACCCCCATGCCACAGGATGGCTTCAAGCAGCGACCGGGCGCGCCCGTCATGCAAAAACTGGGTATGGCCGGACACCTGCTCGGTGAAGCCAATGCCCCACAGCGGTGCGGTGCGCCATTCCCGGCCATCGGCGCGGGCTTCGGGGCGGTTGTCTGCAAGTCCCTCGCCCATGTCGTGCAGCAGCAGGTCTGAATACGGCCAGATCAATTGAAAGCTGTGTTCAGGCCGGTTGTCCATCCGGTGCGTGACGAAAGCGGGCGTATGGCAGGAAACACAGCCGGAGGTGTAGAACACCTCTTTCCCGCGCAGCACTTGCGGATCATCCACATCGCGTCGGGCCGGAACGCCAAGATTCTGGCTGTAGAATGCAACCAGGTCCATGCTCTGCTGGTCAATTTCGAATTCCCGAATGTCCTGATCGCCATGGGGGGCCGCAACGCAAGCAGTCTGGCGGTCGGTGCAATCGCCATGCGGGGCCGGGTAGAGCGGGCTGGAAATGCCGATATCACCGGCAAAGGCGGCGGCGGATTGTTCCATGATCGTCGGCATTCCGGCCTTATGGCCGAACCGGCCAATCATCGGTTCACCAAATTCCGCTGACCAGACGATATTCGGTCGTCCGGAAATTCCGTCGCCATCCATATCTTCGGGATCGGCGTTGGCCAGCAGATCGTCGACCGGAATGGCTTCAAGCAACCCCAATCCGATCATCTGAGGCGCCACGCGGGGGCTGAGCATCGCGTATGGGTGCAACGGGCCGTATCCCAGATCTGCCGCGCTGTAGGTCGGGCGGCGCAGGATGGCAGTTTCGCCTTCCGACAGTTCAACGGGAACATCCTCATATGCGATATCCAGCCGGTATTCGGCCGGATGGCCGGGCAAGGCAAGGTCCTGCATCTGGCCGCCGTAATTCGGTTCGGGACGGGTGGCGATGTAGTCCTCAATCTCGGAATACCCGTCGTCGGGGCCATCGGGAACAGACACGCGCAGGAACATCGATATCGCGCTGTCGTCCGGGCCGTTGGGCGTATGGCCGCGCCCGTCCTTGATGTGGCATCGCTGACAGGATCGGGCGTTGTAAAGCGGGCCCAGACCGTCCGAGGCCAATGTAGATGCGGGGGACGAGACCCAAATCTTTCTGAACAGCCCGTTGCCGACTCGGAAATCCAGCTCCTGCTCGAAGCTCAGATTGCCCGAGGGTTGTGAAAAGGCATCGGCGTCCTGGCGCGCCCGCACGGTGGCCGCCCCGGCGGGCAGGTCCTCGAACCGTTGCTGCGCGCTGAAATCATCGGGCAACGCCGTGACGGCGGAGATCCGGTTGCGCTCTTCCTCCGTTCTGGGCTGGAAGTTCAGGTGAATGTCACGCAGTTCGGCGGACAGGGAGGGGATGGCCACGCACGTGACCACCGACAAAAGACAGAGTTTAGTCCACTTCGTCCATTTTCGACGCGTTGAGCTGCGCATAATTGGCTTCGCCGATCCTTTCATACAGGTCGAGCTGCGTTTCGAGGAAGTCGATATGGCCTTCTTCATCGCTGATCAAATCCTCGAACAATGACATCGACACATAATCACCCGCCTCGCGGCAATATTCCCGGGCTTCGACATAAAGCGCTCGCGCATCCTGTTCCGCCGCCAAGTCGCATTCCAGCGTTTCCTTCGGGGTCTGGCCGATCCTCAGAGGATCGAGTTTTTGCAGGTTGGGATGCCCTTCCAGGAAGATGATCCGTTCGATGAGCTTGTCGGCATGGCCCATCTCTTCGATGCTTTCCTCGCGGCTTTTCTTGGCCATATGGCCAAGGCCCCAATCCTCTTGCAGGCGGTAGTGCAGCCAATACTGGCTGACCGCAGTCAGTTCATGCCGCAGGGATTTGTTGAGGTATTCGATGACTTTGGGGTCGCCTTTCATCTGCACTCTCCTGTGTTGCTCCGCTGCGCAGGGCGCGGAGTTGCATGGGGACTTCCAGATTATCGCAGGACCGCATCGAGTCGAGAAAAAGCGGCATGCATCCGCCACAATCCGCTGATTTCCCAAGCGCATGGTAGATTTTTCCGGGCGTGATCACCGTGTGCGGGTCAGACGCGCGCATCCAGTCGATCGCGGCGCGGATGTCGTGGTCCGAGATATGCGTGCAATGGCAGATGATCATGGTAATGCGCCCATTTTTACGGTCGAGCTTTGATGTCAGTTGGGGGTTCGGATGCGGTTTTTCACATCAATCCCCGGTGATCCGGATATCCGGAAGCACCCGCTTTCAGATGCTTCCGGTTCAGTCAGGCCGGGAGGGGGTGTCCGACCAGACAGGTCTTATTCGAACACCGAACCTGGGTTATCCAGGCTGTCCGAGCCTTCGATGCTGACCTGATCCAGGTCCAGCGCAGCCACGACACGCTCAATGGTCTTGGTCTGGTCGATCAGGCCGTTCACACCGCCCATGATCAGGACCTCACCGCCTTCATTGCCGCGTTCCAGCATCTGGTCATAGGCAAAGCCTGCCTCGGCTGTCGATTTCAGACGACCCAGCGCCTGCATGGTGTTTGCCAGCTTGACCTTCATCTCAGCGTCCAGCGACGGGTCGGTGGCCAGTACCAGATCCGACAGCGACGCACCGGAAACCGGTGTGCCGTCGATGCGGGTATAGCTGCCCAGATAGACGTTCTGAATGCCCAACCCATCGTAGTAATGACTGTTGTGAGTGTTGTCCGAGAAGCAGTCATGCTCCTCCTCGGGGTCGTTCAGCATCAGGCCAAGGCGCATCCGCTCACCCGCCTGTTCGCCATAGGACAGCGAGCCCATGCCGGTGAGGATGGCGCTGACACCGGCCTTGTCGCTTTCGGCCAGCGCGGCGCGTGCCGCACCGCCTGACTGCCACTGGGCGGCCATCCATTCCAGATCGCTGACCAGCAGTTCGGTTGCGGCGCTCAGATACTGAGCGCGGCGATCGCAGTTGCCGCCGGTGCAATCGTCACCCTGCACATAGTCGGTGTAGGGACGGTTTCCCGCGCCCGAGCCGTGGCCGTTCAGATCCTGGCCCCAGAGCAGGAATTCAATGGCGTGATAGCCGGTTGCGACGTTGGCCTCGATGCCGTCTGCTTCGTGCAGGGTTTCACTCAGCAATTCGGGCGTGATTTCGGCGGCGTCGATAGTGTTGCCGGACAGATCGAAACTGGGGTTGGCGATGACGTTCAGCGCCGCAAACTCATTCTCGTCGGTCGGTCCGCCGTAGGAGGCGTCGACATAGTCGATCAGCCCCTCATCCAGCGGCCAAGCGTTCACCTTGCCTTCCCAGTCGTCGACGATGGCGTTTCCGAAGCGATAGACTTCGGTCTGCTGATAGGGCACGCGGGCCGCGACCCACGCGGCGCGTGCGGCGTTCAGCGTGGCGTCGGACGGATCGGCAATCAGTGCGTCGACGGCGGTTTGCAGGGATTTCGCGGCAATCAGGCTGTCTTCAAACGTGGCTTCGGCGATATTGGCATAGGTGTTCAGAACGTCCGCCCGGGAGGGCGCATCAGCGGCAATTGCTGAAGTTGCGGCAATTAGTGTCAACGTACCCGCTGCGGCAAAGCGTTTGGTCATGATGATTTTCTTTCCTGTCAGAAACAATAGTTCGGGTGTCTTGTGGCAGGCACCGTTCCGCCTATAGCTGATTTAATTAGTCAGGAATGTCAACCTGAGTTTTATTGTCGGAAATAGCCGTATTATGTACCGAACCGCGCCCCCTACCCATATCTGGCGAGGTCTGGCCGGGGTGCTGACATTGCGCGATTGACGGATCGGAATACAATAAAGCCAGTGATTCTTTTTGAACGGTGCACTGGTTATGAAAGCAGCGATGGTCGCATTTTCTCTGATGCCAGTCGTTGTTCTGGCCGAAGAATCCAATATTTCTCAATCACATAGCCACGGTACCGGAACACTGATCGTTACCCATTCCGATAAGAGCATACAGCTCTCATTGTCCGCGCCCGGAGCGGACATCGTCGGGTTCGAACATCCGGCGGAAAACAACGACGATCGCGTGCTGGTAGCCCGGGCCGTGTCGGACCTGTCCAAACCGCTGGAGTTGTTTGAACCTCCGGTCGAAGCTGGCTGTTTTAACGCGTCAGCGAATGTAACGCTGACCAGCGTCGCACAGGGGCAGAGCGACAAGGCAGGTGACGAACGGCATATGGAATTTGTTGCCGACTATCGGATCACTTGCCAGAACGCAGAGCAGCTTGATCGAGTAAAGTTCGCGTATTTCGACAGGTTTCCGAACGCAGGGATGCTGCGGCTTCAGGTTGTTTGCGGCGATGTTGGTCACGTAAAGGAAGTTTCCCGCACAGACCCGATTGCCGGTTTGGCCTGCACCCAATAGCACGCAAAGCAACCGAGGCGTCCGCGACGTTCAGATACCGAACCGGGTCAGTACGTTCCTTGTGATCCGTTCAACCTGCCAGTCCCGCCGGGTCAGCCCCATGACCCATTCACAGGTGGCGGCGTTGAACACCTCACCCTTGCCGCGGTGCCAGTGCACGATCACCCCGTTGCCGCGGGTGCTGCGGTCCAGCGTTTCTTCGGTGATCTCTCCAAAGATTGCCTGCGCTTTGAACGTGGCATCATCGTCACCGATGTAGACGGTTTCACCCCAGACGCCATATTCCGGCTCGATATTTGTGGCCAGACCCAGCGCAAGGATTTCGACCTCCGGATAGGTGCCGTCATTTCCGGTGGCAAAGGGCAGGCCATCCTCCATCCGGTAGTCGACGCCATCCACCTCGTACCCGAAAATGCGTGAGGTCGCCCCCAGGTGGTCGCCGTAACCCAGTTGGGTGCCTGCAAACGCCCAGTGCCGGGGGCGATAGACGGTGAAACCGCCGCTGCCCTGACCCGCGCAACGTCCGAGGCTGGCATACACGCCCCCCAGTCCGTTTGCGCCAAAGGTCTGCGCGCCGGGCCAGTTGGTGGGGGCGACCTCCCATGCGGATGTGACCAGATGGTCCCGGTTCGTCCCTACCAGAGGGTCCTGATCGGCATTGTACTTGTAGCAGACCTGCTGATGGCCCTGATCCTGGATCCGGGTCTGCCATAGGAAGTTTCCGCCAAACCGCGCCACCTTGCCGCCGTTTTCGGTGAACCGGTCCAAGGCGTGGCGCATCGGGGCAGACCAGTATTCGTCGTGACCCACGAAAATCGCACATTTGTAGCGGTTCAGCAGGTCCGGGTCAGCATCAAGATCGTGCTGAGTGGCAAAATCCAGATCAAAACCGTTCGCTTCGGCCCACACAGCAAAATGCCGCTCGTAACTGGCCCAGCCGGCCGAGGCGTATTTCTTGGAGTACCCATAGGAATAGGCCCATTCCATGTAGGGGTAACGTACCATTCCACCGGGCACATGCGGGGCTTCGGGAACCGCGCGCGGGGCGCCGTCGGGCAGTTTACAAAACCCACGGGTCCAGGGGCGCCGGGTCGAAACCACGGGCGAAAACGCATCGCCGTCTGGGCCCGTGATGCCCTGATAATGGTTCGAACCTCCCCAGCAGTTGTAGGCCAACCAAGTGCCGGTGGCACAGACCAGAACGTAAGGGGCGGGCACGCGATCCGCCGCGCGGCGCAGCAGAAACAGGTGATGCTCTTCGACCCGGTCGCCGTCCTGCTCCGCACTGAAGGTGATCAGGTATCCGCCCGGGCGCCAGTCATCGGGGATGGTGAATTCGTAGGCGACGGCCCAGTCACATCCATTCACCGAACAGTCCGGCGGGGTGGTTTGGTGCATGCCGGGCAGGTTGGTTTTGTGAAGCAGCGGCTCGTAATCCGGCCCGTCGCGGCCAATTTCCAGTGTCCAGTTTTGGGCAGTGGTCGAAACCCGCAACGCAACCCGATCGCCCGGTGTATAGGACATGCGGTCCGTGTAGCCCCAAATTTCCAGAACTGAGCCGTCCCCGGCCGGTCCGATATAATAGTTATCCAGAATGTGGCGGGCCTTGGCGCGTGTGCGCGGCGTTGTTGCGGGGCCGGGATTTTCCGATCTGGTCATGGGGCTATCCTGTATCGGGTTGCTGCGATCCGCTGTGCCTGCACGGTGGTTCGATCATGGCGAGAAACCGGAAAGCGGAAAAGCAAAAACGCTGTCCCCGTTGGGTGAGCAGGGCCAAACCCTATGCCGCCTGTGCGATCCAGTTCTGAAACAGGTGTGCGCCGGTCTT
Source organism: Ruegeria sp. AB8 (assembly GCF_056542605.1). Taxonomy (NCBI): domain Bacteria; kingdom Pseudomonadati; phylum Pseudomonadota; class Alphaproteobacteria; order Rhodobacterales; family Roseobacteraceae; genus Ruegeria; species Ruegeria sp. AB8. The sequence continues at coordinate 109,917 of NZ_JBQGAB010000005.1, read as the reverse complement.
AGTTTTCCCCAAGGCCGTGACCGAGCAGAAGTAGCCGCGTTTGCTGTCATGCTCGTGGTCACAGGCCAGCGCCAGGGTTCCGTTGGCCAGAAACTCGTCAATCAAGGGCCGCCAGCCAATACCGATGCCCAGACCGTTCTGAATGGCGCGCAGATAGACCATGAAACTGAGGTAGGTGTCATGGCCGGGTGGTGGCGGCACTTTCTTTCCGGTTCCCTGGAAATACCGCCCCCAATCGCCGTTGTGGTCACGCTCGGACATATGCAGCAGTTTTTGCCCGGCCAATGCCGCGCGGGAATAGGGTTGCCCGTCGTGCAACAGGTCGGGGCGGCAAATGGCCACCATGCGCTCGGGGAATATTTGCAGCGATGGGCAACCCGGAATGCCGTGTTCGCCGAAAAGAATAACGACGTCACATTTTGCCGGATCATAGTCTGGGTTTTGATCCCGGGTGACAATCTGGAGCTTGGTGTCGGGGTGATCCGCCTGAAACCCGGCCAGTCTCGGCAACAGGTAAAGGCTGGTGAAACCGATGCTGGCGCTGACCACGATCGTGTCCTCGTGCGCGCGGGTTCGCACCGCGTCAAGCCCGCCTCGGATGGCCCCGAATCCTTGTGACACTGCCTTGGCCAGCAAAACCCCGTCTTCTGTCAGGGTCAGGCGAGGCTTGGTGCGGACAAAAAGCCGGGTCCCCAGTTCCGCCTCAAGCGCCGCGACATGGCGACTGATCGCGGGTTGCAGCACGTTCAACTCCTCGGCTGCACGGGAAAAGCTAAGGTGGCGGGCGGCGGCGTCGAAGGCGTTGATCTGGTGCAGGGGAATGGACATGCGTCACAATCATTCATTTTAGGAACAATATTCATTCATCATTTCCGTCTTTTTCTTTCGCTGCAAGCGGGCAAATCTGTTTGCGGAACCAAATCAGGGTCGTTCCATGGAAAAGACGATTCTTGCGCTGGGTGGCGATGGCATCGGTCCCGAGATCGTGGGCTATGGACTGCAGGTGGCCGAAGTGCTGGCGCAGCGATACGGTATTGCGCTGTGCGTCAGGCACGGGCTGCTGCACGGCGCTTCGTGGGAGGTGCATGGCACGTTTTGCACGCCCGAGGTTCTAGAACTTGCAAAGGCATCGGATGCTGTTCTGGTGGGCGCGGTCGGCGGACCCGACTGGGATGACATCCGGGTATCCGGCGGCGCGGAATGCCAGGACGGGCTGATGTATCTGCGCCACCATCTGCAGACCTATCTGGGGCTAAGGCCCGCGCGGGCATGGGCAGGATTGATGAACCGGACCCCGTTCCGGGCCGGTGTTGCCGACAGGGCGGACGTTTTGATCCTGCGCGAAATGTGTGGCGGTGCGATGTTTGCCCGCGAACGCGGCCAGCGTCGGGTCGATGGGGTGCGGCAGGGTTATGACCTGACCGCTTATGACGAAAACGAAGTCGCCCGGTTTGCACATGGTGGGTTTCAGTTGGCTCGCGAACGGCGCAGGCGTCTGATCAGCTGCGACAAATCCAATGTCATGGAAAGCTACAAACTGTGGCGCAACGTCGTGACCGAGGTGGCGCAGGAATACCCGGATGTCGAATTCGAAAACATGTTCGCCGACAATTGCGCCTATCAGTTGATGCAGCGGCCTGCTGATTTTGATGTCGTGTTGTGCTGCAATCAGATGGGAGATGTGCTCAGCGATCTGACGGCTGTGTACGCGGGGTCACTGGGTATGCTGCCCTCGGCAAGTCTGAGCGCCAGTCCCGCCCGTGGTCCGGTGTTTGGCATGTATGAAAGCACCGCCGGGTCTGCGCCGGACATTGCGGGTCAGGGGATCGCCAATCCGGTCGGGACGATCCTGTCGGTCGGGATGATGTTCAAATACAGCTTTGGCCTGCCCGACCCTGAAAACCACCTGCACAGAGCTGTTTCTGCCACATTGCGGGACGGGATCATGACGCCCGATCTGGGCGGCCCAGCAACCGGCGCCGAGATGACCGGCGCCATTCTGGACAGGCTGCCGCGATGAATAGTTCCTTCGATTATGTCATCGCCGGAGGCGGCTCGGCCGGATGCGTTCTGGCGGCGCGGCTGGCCGAAGATCCGGACATATCGGTCTGTCTGGTCGAGGCGGGAGGCGAGGGACGCGATCTGTTTATTCGGATGCCTGCGGGGAACGGATTCGTGTTCGGCAATCCAAGGCTGGACTGGGGCTATACATCCGTTGCTCAGCCCGGATTGGGGGGCCGTTGTGTTTACTATCCGCGTGGCAAGGCGCTGGGCGGGTCCTCGATCGTCAATGGCATGATCTACATGCGCGGCGTTGCAGCGGATTATGATCTGTGGCGGCAGGAAGGGCTGACCGGATGGTCCTACGCCGAGGTCCTTCCTTATTTCCGCCGGGCCGAAGGTGCCAGTGACAGACGGGATGCCTGGCATGGCGCGGATGGCCCCCTGAAGACGGAACCGGCGCGCAATTTCGGCCTGATGGAGCAGGCGTTTATCGCGGCGGCGGCAGCCGTCGGGCATCGCGAACTGGACGATCTGAACGGTCCGCACAGAACAGGCGTGGCGCGCAATGACAGCACGGTTGCCAAAGGCGTCCGGCAGTCGGCGGCGATTGCCTACCTGAAATCCCGGCCAAAGAACCTGACCGTCCGCACGGGCGTTCATGTTGCGCGGGTTGTCACCGAAGACTGCCGGGCCGTCGGACTGCTAACCTTGACGGGTGAGGTCATCCGGGCAGAGCGCGAAGTGATCCTGTGTCAGGGCGCCATCGGGACGCCGCAGTTGTTGATGTTGTCGGGGATTGGACCGGCAGATCATCTGCGGTTTCATGATATCGATGTTTTGGTCGACCTGCCCTCGGTTGGCGCGCATCTTTCGGATCATCCGAATGTGTCGATGCAGTTCGGATCGGACCGCGCGGACCTGAGCCACGCCAAACATCAGCGTCTGGACAGGGCAGCTCTGCTGATGGGAAGATGGTTGCTGAACGGATCGGGCCCCGGGGGCGGCGCTTTTTTCTCGACAGTGCTGTTTCACGCCTTCGACGACCACAAATGGCCCGAGCTTCAGGTGCACATGACCCCGATGGTGGTTTAGGAAAACCTGGGTGACGGTGCGCATGAAACTGTGCCGTTGCTGAACCGATTAGGCCGCAAGTTACTGGTGCGTGGGCGAAAGATGGCGCGACCTGGTGTGCAGATCGACATCAATCTGGAGCGCCCGATCTCGGAGGGTACGGTTCGATTGTCCGGCCCGGACCCTCTTCTGCACCCGGTCATCGACCCCAAATACTTCGCCGACCCCCGCGACCTGGAGTGTCTGAAGCGTGGCGTTGCCACGATGCGCGAGGTGATGGCACAACCCCAGATCGCGCAATATCTGACGGGTGAAATCGGCCCGTGGCTTGGGGCCAAAACCGATGCGCAGATTACCGATGCCATCCGAAGAACCGCCTATACCGGCCATCACCTGTGCTGCACTGCCCGGATGGGTGATGTGCTGGATTCCCAACTGCGCGTGCACGGGGTTGAGGGGCTGCGGGTTTGCGATGCCTCTGCCATGCCCGCTCAGATCACCGGAAACCTTTATGCAACCGTTGTGATGATGGCCGAGAAAACCGCCGACATGATCCTTGGCCGGGCACCTCGTCCCGCTGAACATCCAATGGAGACCGCGTCATGAGCAATATCCGGACCTTTCGGCACTTTGCCGGGAACCAATGGCACGACCCGGCGGGCGGCGCATATATCAACAGCGAAAACCCCGCCAACGGAGAAGCATGGGCCCGTGTACCGGACTGCCGCGAAACAGATGTGAACCGAGCGGTCGAGGCGGCGCGAAAGGCATTTTACGACGGACCCTGGGGACGAATGCAGCCCGCCGAACGCGGGCGGGTGCTGCGCCGGATCGGGGACGTGATTTCCCGACACGCCGAGCGTCTTGGGGTGATTGAGACACAGGACAACGGCAAGCTGCCTTCCATGATCACGCCGGGCTTGCAACCCGGTCAGTGGCAGGTCGACAGTTGGCACTATTACGCAGGCATGTGCGACAAGTTCGAAGGCCGTGTGATACCGGCCGAGGCACCGGACATCCACAACTACATGACATGGGAGCCGTTCGGCGTGGTGGCACAGGTGCTGCCGTGGAACTCTCCGTTGGGTACGCTGATCTGGAAGCTTGCGCCTTGTCTGGCGGCGGGAAATACCGTTGTGATCAAACCTTCGGAGCATTCCAGTTGTTCGACGCTTGAGCTGATGGACATCTTGCTCGAGGCCGATCTGCCACCCGGGGTTCTGAATGTGGTCACAGGGTATGGGCCGACAACCGCCAAACCGATGATCGAACACCCGGATGTGCGCATGGTCAGTTTTACCGGCGGCACGGCTGGCGGGCGGGCCGCAGCAATCGCGGCTGCGCAACAGGTCAAACCGGTGGTGATGGAACTGGGCGGCAAGTCGCCGCAAATCGTGTTTCCGGATGCGGATCTGGAACTGGCGGTGAATGGCGTGGCTGCCGGGATATTTCCACCCGGTGGGCAAAGCTGCATTTCCGGCTCGCGCCTGCTGGTGCATGCCGAATTGATCGAAGATTTCACCGACCGCCTGTTGGATGTCGTGAAAAAGGCGCGGGTCGGCGACCCGCTTGATCCCGCAACCCAGATCGGACCGATAGCCAACCGGCCACATTATGAATTTGTTCTGAGCCGGATCGCCGCCGCTGAGGAGGCCGGTCACAACCTGCGACTGGACGGACGCACGGCCTGCAGGGACAAGGGCTACTATATCGGTCCCACCATCTTTCCCGATGTCCCGAATTCTGCCGATCTGGCGCAAAACGAAGTTTTTGGCCCGGTTGTCAGCACCGAAGCCTGGACCGAGGAGCCCGAGGCCATTCGCGTCGCCAATGATACGGTTTACGGGCTGGCCGCCGGGATATGGACCCGCGATGTCGCACGCGCGATGCGGGTGGCGTCCAGGATCGAGGCCGGGACCGTCTATATCAACAACTACTTCAACGCAGCCACCCAGTCGCCGGTTGGAGGCATGAAACAATCAGGCTACGGCCGCGAAAACGGCTGGGAAGGGATGCGCTGCTTCATGCAGACCAAATCCGTCTTGCTGTCGACGAACCCGCATCAACCTGATCCATTCGCGGATTGAGTGGGTGCGGGCATGAGCATTTGGATGACGCTGCTTTCCGGGTCCACTCAGCCGAAAGGGGGTACACCGTGACGGCCATTGAAACACTTACGCAATTTGCGGTTGCGGCCCGCCCGGACCCGTCTGTACAGGCGCAGATTGCCTCGGCGGTTGTCGATTGTTTCGGGTGCATTCTGGCTGGCGCGAACAGTGCGGTGGCGCGTCAAACGCGGGCTGCGTTGGCCTTGGTCGCGCCCGGTCCGGTCTGTGTTTACGGTGCGGATCAGACCCTGTCGGCTCCGGTTGCCGCGCTGGTAAACGGGGTCGCGGGCCATGCCTGGGATCTGGATGACTGGGAAGAGCCGGGAAATACCCACCCGACTGTTGTTCTGCTGCCCGCCTTGCTGGCGGCCGCGCATCTGACCCCGGTTTCCGGAAAGGACCTGATGACGGCCTATGCCGTGGGGGCCGAAATCATCATGCAATTGGGTAAAGCGGTGTCATTGGCGCATTATGCACGCGGATTTCATTCCACGGCCACGCTGGGTGTCATCGGTGTCGCCGGGGCGGTTTCGCGGTTGTTGGGGCTGTCGGCGGACCAGACAGTGCATGCCCTGTCTTTCGCGGTGTCGCAGGCGGCGGGCTACACAAGGCAATTCGGGTCCAACGCCAAGCCCTTGCAGGCCGGTTGGGCCGCCCGCAACGGTGTTGAGGCCGCCTTGCTGGCAGCCCAGGGCCTGACGGGGCAACTGCATGTAATGGACCACGAACGCGGATTTGCAGGGCTTCTGAGTGCCTATGATGCGAAACGGTTCTCAGACGTCATGTCGCGGTTGGGGCGGGACTGGGCTCTGTCCGATTATGGGCTGATCCTGAAACCCTGGCCCTCGTGCGGATACACGCACCGCCTGATGACTGCGGCGGTGGAAATCCGTTCGCGACTGGCCGGGTGCGTGCATGGGATTACGGCCATCGAGGCATTCATGCCGGATTTCCACTATGAAATCCTGCCATTCGATCGCCCGGCATCGCGTACCGAAGCCCTGTTTTCGGCTCCGGCCTGTGTTGCGCAAATCTTGGCAAAGGGACAGCTATCGCTGCGCGACAGCGCAGATGCGTTCTGGGCCAACCCCGAAGTTGCCCGGTTGATCGACTTGACCACCGTCAAGGCAGAACAGGCCAAAAACCCGGCGCTGAATTATGACCCGGATCAGCCAGACAGGCTCAGGGTTGAACTGACAGGTGGCGAGATTGTCCAGACCATCTGCGCCGCCCCTCTGGGTCATCCATCCAACCCAATGACGCCTGACCAGTTGGCGGACAAGTTTTCTGGTCTGACTGGATTGCCTGAGGACAGTTACAAGACTGCACTCAACTGGCCGCAGGCGGACAACGTTGCCAGGTTTTTTGACAGGATCGACCGATGACTGCACGTAAACGCAACGGCGGTCGCGCGGCCCGCAGACACGCAAGACAGGATGGCGCGGGAATGGGCGTGACCGAGGCGATCTGGCCGGGGATCGAAGGCGGAAAGTTCGCCGCACTTTCGGCCCGGGAACTGTCGATGATCGACACCACGGCGATGCGTATTCTTGGGGAAATCGGGCTGAAGGGGGCGACCCGGGACTGCATCGACACGGTCTGTGCTGTTGGTGGATCCCTGACCACGGACAGGCGGCTGTTGTTTCCCGAACCTATGGTGCGGCGGGTCCTGGAAACCGCCGGCCGCGGGTTTCACCTGTTTGGCCAGCGGCCCGAGCATGATTTGGACCCGTCAGGTGCGCGAACGCATTTCGGCACGTCGGGTGCGGCGGTTCATATCATCGACAGCGAAACCGGTCAGATCCGCGACACGACCTTGCGCGATCTTTACGATATGGCGCGGCTGGCCGAAGCGCTGCCCAACATCCACATGTTCCAGCGCACCGTGGTGGCTCGGGACATCACGGACCCGCGCGAGATGGATCTGAACACGCTTTACGCGTGCCTGAAGGGAACGGCCAAGCCGGTTGGCACCTCATTCGGTTCGGCAGCCGTTCTGGAAGAGGCCGTCGGTATGCTGACGATGATCACCGGCGGTCCAGAGGCGCTGCGGGCACGGCCGCCGCTTTGTATCTCAACCTGTTTTGTGGTGCCGCCGCTGAACTTTGCCGAAGATGCGCTGGAAGTCATCGCGACTGCCGCGCGCCATGGCATTCCGTTAAAGCTGGTTTCGGCGGGGCAGGCTGGCGCCACCAGCCCCGCACCGCTGGCCGGGGCGGTTGCCCAGCAGACCGCCGAGGTGCTGGCAGGGCTGGTATATGTCAATCTGCTGAATCCCGGTCATCCGGCCACTTTTGGAGCCTTACCCTTTGTCAGTGATCTGCGCACCGGTGCGATGTCGGGCGGCAGTGCGGAACAGGGGCTGCTGATGGCGGCCTGTGCACAGATGGCGCGGTTTTATGATATTCCTTGCGCAGTCAGCGCAGGGATGACCGATAGCAAGATGCCGGATTTTCAGGCCGGATATGAAAAGGGCTGTACCGAGCTATTGTCCGCGCTGTCGGGTGCGAACCTGATCTACGAGGCGGCAGGGATGTATGGTTCGCTTCTGGGCTGTTCGCTGGAAAGCTTTGTTCTGGACAATGACATGATCGGGTCGGTGATGCGTGCGACGCGCGGTTTCGAGGTTTCGGAAGAAACACTGTCCCTTGAAATCATCCGCGATGTCTGTGTCGGAGGGCCGGGACATTTTCTGGCGCATGACCAGACGCTGAACAGGATGGAAAGCGACTATTACTATCCGGCGATGGCGGACCGGCGCACGCCACAGGAATGGGCGGCGGCGACAGACAAGGATTCGCTGGAACGGGCCCGGCAGCGTACCCGCGAATTGCTGGCGGCCCCCGATCCCGGTCATATCCCGGATCGGCTGGACGCGGAAATCCGCGCGCGGTTTCCCATTCGCCGGCTGGGACGCGCCAAGGGTTGATCAGGCGGGATCCCCGCGCTTGGGCGTAGGCAATACGAGGCCGGATGGCCGGAACCGGCCTGGGTCGCTGAGGCCCAGATACATGCGCCCGATCCCCGCCAGACCAAGCATCAGGCCAGGTGTTTCACCGCCTTCGACCAGGCCGCATCTCCATTCCTCGTTTGCAGGGGGTCGCATTGCCAGACCAAGTTCGCGGGCCAGGGCTATTGCCTCGGGATCAGGGCGGAGCTGAGTTGAGTAGATCAGGGGTTCGACGATACTTCCAAGGCCATGGCAAACGCTTGCGTTTTCTTCGAAACCGGAGCGTTCGGTGGTCAGAGCCTGCCGCGCCCGTCGCTTGCAGGCGAAGATGGCGGCGTTGGCTTCTGCAAGGGCTGTCTTGTCGCCTGTCAATTGCCAGGCCCGAAGCCGCGACAACGCGATGCCGCCCGACCCGTAACACCAGTAGGTGGGGTAAACCATCGCTTTGGGGTCACCGGCCTGATCGGCCCTGACATCGCGCAGATCGGGCCAACCGCATTGGTGGCGATCGAACCATTGCCGCTCGTACTCAAAGGCGCGGAAACCGGCTTTGCGATAACGTTCGTCCCGGGTCGCGGCCCAAAGCTCCAGCAGCGCGAGCGCTGGGGAAGAGGCACCGTGTGCAAGGCCGCAATGTGGAAAGGCGTGTGACGTTTCCGCATTTTCTTCCTGCCAGGACAGCCCGATACCGGGTCCGGGCTGCGCCCGGTCCAACAGCCATTCGCCATTGAGGTGACAGGCGCGCAAAATATTATCGCCTGACGCCCCCCCGTGCAGAGTCAGCAAGCCCGCAATCGTTCCCGATGGCCCGGCGATCAGGTCAAAGCTGCTATCCTGGGGTGGTGCCGCTGTCAGAACTTCGTGCAGAAGGTTCGTATCGTCTGCCATCTCCGTTTCTGGCAGTATGTCGTACAGGGACCGAACGGTGCCCAGAGTGCCGATGAGACCGCTGAACCATCCGTGCGGTGTGACGCTGCGCCGTTCACGTATCAAATGCATGGCGCCGTTGGCTGCGCTGGATGCGGTGTTGGCGTAGTCCGGATTGCGGGTCTCCCGCCACATTTCCGCAAGAAACAGCGCAACCCCGGCCAGTCCGCCGTAAAGGGATTCGTCGATTGTCTGGTAAACGGACCGCCATTCCCCGTCGACCAGATCCATTTCATACCCAAGCCAGGTGCAGCAATCGCCGTCCCGAATAGCATCGCGCACCAGTTGATCCGCGATTGCAGTGGCGACCGCAAGAAAGGCCGGGCCCTGGTCGCCGCCGGGAGGCGGGGGTGATGGGTCCAGTTTTCTCACGGCAACGCGTACTCCGGGCTGTCGGCAGCTTCGGCCCATGGCCGATCCGGTGCGATGCCTTCGGACGAGAATACGGCGCGCACGGATTTGACCCAGTCCGTGGGCTGATCGACACCGCGATCAACGCATTGCAGGACACCCCGCGCCACCAACGCGCATCGGGACGACCCAAAGCTTTCACCCCGTGCTGCCGGGTCGTCGGCCACGCCGACCCCGGGACAAAGCCTTCTGGTCAGGGGGGGAACCGGATCACACAGGTCGTCGCATGCACGCCTGGCAGTAGCGGCGATGGCCTCGGCGGCCTGTGCGAAATCTGGTCGGGGCAGATAAAGGACAAGCGCATCCCGGCGGTCATATTCGGCCGGTCGCCTGGGGCACTTGAGGAAATATGGGAATACGTCGCCCAAAGCCTGACTCAGCGCGTGAACCAGAACAGGTGCACCTATTGGCATTGCGTTCCAGTACACCCGGACAATCGGGTGCCGGTTTGCATGCCAGGGTTCCGAGAAGGTGACGTAATCGCCAGGGTTCATGGTTTCGGAATCCCGGCGGGCCACAACCGAAACGGTGTCGCCGGGGCAAATACGTGCGCCACGGCCATCTTCGGGCAGGCAATCGATCACGTGGAGCACCCGCCTTTCGCGTCCGCGCGTTACGGCAACCTTGCCGCGTCTGGACACTTTCGCGACATGCCACCCTTCCTCCCATCGGTGCGAGGATGCGTGCGCTGTTCTCAGCAACTCGCACAGATCGCGGTCTTCTGCATTCAGGCCCGGTTTTTCACCGACTGCACAATACCAGTCCCGATAGAGCGCATCCGTCAGGGGGGCGGGATCGCCGCTCCTAAGGGGTCCACTGGCCAATACCCGCGAAATGACGTCAAACGCCGCAGGTAAGGCCTCGTCCAGCGCATCAGCACCCATTGCTATACCGATCCTGTTCCAATTCGCGGCCCGTCCCGAAGAAGGGTTTCAAGCCATTTCGGAGTCTGGCACACCCTCAGCGCCATGGCCAAGGCTACCTGACTGCGCGTCCCGTCCGGGCTTTCCATCGATTGCAACTCGAGAGTGGTCTGGACAAGTCGGATACCGGTGTAGAGGCTGCATCTTTTCAGGAAATCCGTATTTGCGGATCCTAAAGAGCCGGTGGCGCGCGTGTAGGCTGAATACAGATGGACCGCAGCCCGGCAGGCTTCGTTTTCAGGGACAGAGGCCAGTGGCTTATTGTCCGGGCTGACGGGCGGTTGCGCCAGCTGAAGGTACTCCTGCACGGCCGTTGCGACGTCCCAGGCGGGATCGCCCAGACCCGCCAGTTCCCAATCGACCAGCCGGATCTGCACCGTTCCATCCGGGCCGGACTGCAGCAGGCAGTTGTCCCATTTGAGATCGCCATGGATGAGGCAGGTTTCCCGCCATCTTGCCTGAGCGCGGTTGATGCAGGCCATGACCGCCGCACGCGCAGCCGGATCGGGCAGGAGGTGATGCAACTGTTCGTGCAGCCCACCGGAATCCCCGGCCAGCATCCAGGGACGAGCCGAGGGAAGGTGCGTGTCATCTACGTGTCCCTGATGCAGACGGGCCAGCACGTTTGCCAGACCATCAAGCACGGCTGGGTCATCCAAGGGGTTGCGCCCCATGAAGTCGTGCAGGGTTGTGGCCGGGTCCAGAAGTTCGGTGATCAGGATGCCTCGATCCGGATCGGAATGCGCCAGATAGGGCGCGATGCCGGGGCTGAGCGATTGTACCGCCTGATAGCAGGTTATCTCGCGCCGGTTCCAGTTGCTGGCGGATCGGGTGCCCAATTTGACCAGAAACATTCCCTGTCCGCCCAGATGAACCGTGGCTGTTGTTGCGCGGTCACGCCGGGTTGCCATGATGCGCATGCCCTGTTGCACGATCCGCGCCGCGGGGATCAGGTTACACCTGCGCAGAACAGAAGCGACCCGTTCTTCCGCACGCGGCCTGCGCGATGGTTCTGTGTTCGAACGAATGGCTGCATCGGTCATGTCGTAAGTCCCTCAGGAACACCCCCGGGCGGTTGGCCCGAGGGTGCGTGGTCGTTACATCCGGCAGGATGACTCAGTACTCGTCATCATACCCGTAGTCGTCGTCCCAATAGTCGGCGTCGGACTCGGCGCCGTACTCATCCACCCATTCATCGTCATAGGCATCTTCGTACATCGCGTAACCGTCGTCCCAGTCGTCGTATCCGTCGTCCCAGCCGCTGTCATAGTAATCCTCGTCGCCAGCGCGGAAGCAAGCCAGTGTGGGACGTGGGCAGCCTGCGAGCGTCGGACGCGGACATCCGGCCAGTGTCGGGCGCGGACAGCCTACCAGCGTGACCCTAGGACATCTCGGCCCGCTCAGGGTCGGGCGTGGGCATCCGGCGAAGGTCGGGCGTGGACACCACGGTCCGGTGAAGGTCCGGCGCGGGCAGCGCGGCCCGACGGTTGTCGGACGCGGGCACCACGGCCCGACCAGGGTCCGGCGCGGACACCATGGGTCAACCAAAGTCCGGCGCGGGCAGCGCGGCCCGACGGTTGTCGGACGCGGACACCACGGCCCGGTCAGGGTCCGGCGCGGGCAAAGGGGTCCAACCACCGTTCTGCGCGGGCATGCGGGTCCGACGATCGTTCTGCGGACAGGCCGGTGCAACCGGTCATATGCGGCCTTGATCTGGACAATGCCGGATCCGGAATGCTGGTCGAAGCCGCTGGCCCCGATATCCTTGGCCGTTGCTTTCAGTATGGATTTCAGCTGTGCCTGCGTTGCGCTGGGCTGGGATTGCTTCAGCAACGCCACCGCACCCGCAAGGATCGGCGTCGCTGCCGAGGTGCCGGAGTCACTTGTGAAATACCCCGTGAAATGGCTGATGGAACAGAAGTCAGGCTTGTTCGAATCCAGAGCGGCAGGTCCGCGGCTGCTGTATCCGATGAACTCTTCGTTCTTGTTCACCGCGCCGACGGTCATCACCAGCGGGTGGCCATTTGCACCCCAGATGCTGCGTCCCGGGCCGTTATCGGCGCCGCAACGGTTGTCGGGGCAGGTATCTCCGCAGTTACCAGCGGCGAAGAGCACGAGAATGCCTTCGTTGATCGCCTCGACCACCTTGCGGGTAAACGGGTGGTTGGGGTTGCGGGCATAGGTGGTATCCCATGTTTCCTGGAAAATACCCCAACTGTTTGTCAGAACTTGCGGAGTGCCATTGCTTCGAAACTGGTTGATGGACCAGTTGAACGCCTGCAATGCCCGGCTGATCGTCCCGGGCGAGCCGCCAGATCCGGCAATCCGCAGATCGTAAAGCTGGGCTTCGGGCGCCATGCCAAGAACATCAGTGGCGCACATGTTGCCGTGATTGCCCCATTTGCCGGATTCGGTGCCCCAGTCTGACGGCCATCCGCCGATTACGCGCGGGATGCGACGCGAGGTCTCTCCGTTCTTGACCGGCCGGCCTTGCGCGGTGATGCCGCTGTCCAAAACGCCGACAACAATTCCGTTGCCACGGAACCCCGCCGCCCAGACCTGATCGACGCCCAGATAGGTGGCGACGTCGGCCATGTTGCCCTTTGGCGTGCCGGGGCTGCAGTCGCAGGGCGGGATCGGGCATGCTGCCATGCCGCCGCCTGTCTGCGGCCCGTACGGATTGTCGACGGGGAAACCGTCGATTGGGACGTCGCGCCAGACACCGGCCACTTCGGGGCGGTTGCGCAAGGCTGCCATTGCGTCTTCGCTTGCAACGGTGCCGCGCACCACGAAGGTTTCGTCAGGGGCCTGACCCGAAGCGGCAAATTCGGCGCTTCCGGTGCCGCCCATGCTGACGGGCTCGAATTCATTGTCGACAGCGAAGCCGTCGCCCGAGAAACCTTCGGCCGAGGACATCGCCATGGGACCGGAGCCGCCGGGTGTATACCGCATTTCGACCAGTATACTCAGCCGGCCCTTGCCGTCAGTGGGCTGGGGAACCCCGTTTGGGGGCGAGCCGTTGTCGCCGTTGGACTTCCTGCCACGCGTGGTTTTTTTAGCAGCCATCTTTATACCTCCATTGGGTTAAATTTGTTGCACTGGAAACTGGTTGCGCAGGTTGTCGGTCGCGGCGAACGTCGCCACGACAGATTTCGGGATTGGTTGAGTTTGAGTGGTGGAAGAAATCCGGTTCAGCAGGTTGAACGCGGCTTATGGGGCAAAAGGCGCAATTGGCGTATCGCCCCAAATGTTTATGACGTCCGGCCGTAGCTTGAGTGCGTCCAGAGATGCCGCGTCGGCAATGGTTCCGCTGAGTATCACGCTGGTCGGCTGCCGTTGTGCGCCGTGGCCCGTCTCGTTCATCGGAACAGGTTCCAGATCCGGGTCGAGTTCGAACCCCAGCTTTCTCATCTGAGTGGCCAGTGCTTCGGGATCCTGCAAATCGAAATGTGCAGATGCGGTAATCTCGACCATAACGCGCATATTCACGGCCGGACCCTTTGCAAAGGGTGGGTGGTGTCTGACGAATGGTCTCGCGACAGAATATGCCCCCGGTGGATCCAGGCGGTTCGATCCGTTGTGGTCTTCTCAACACCTGTTTTGTGAAGGAGTGCCATTTCACAACCTCGGTTCGTACGGGATCCGGCGTAATACACGGAGCCATATCAAATTCTCGTCGGAGATTCGAGCGGGGAGTGCTCATGACCGTTTCTTTCAATACCTGCGCAGATGCGGGCTCGCCCGGGCGTCAAAGCATCAGGTCAAAAGAATACGGACTAACTTGTTAATGCCACGGCACGTGTCTGGTGTTTCATCCGAAAGCGGGGGCGTTCCGTCAGAGGCAGAAAAGCCTGCTGTCGAAGGGGCGCTGTATGCTTCGGTCAGGTCCAGCCGCAGTTCAAGCCGCAATCCTTTGGAACAATGGCTCTGAGGCCACCGAGCGGAGAAAAAGTGGTGCCCGCCGTCTACATTCAATAACTCGTATAAACGCGATCATAATAGCGTTTTAGGCTGGTTTTTTCAATTCTAAACAGAGTCCGCCGGGCGCCGGAATAGACCGCTTGCCTGTGCACCAGCCCTGTTCTGCGTCAATGATCCAGCGTTTGCAGAAAGAGGTTTTCCGGTCCGGTCTCGTGTAAAAGGTTGATAAGCTGCGCACATCCCGAGGTTGTCCGGAGTGGTTGCAACGCAGCGGGTTTGTTAGGCCGGGTCGCTCGCGCACATTGCGTTGATGGTCAATTTGGCTTGGCTGATTGGGTTGCCGCCGGGGTTGTGCTTGCGAACGCCCCAATTCGGATCCCCGTTTCGGCGCTGGGTCCGGGGCGACCGGTCCGCCATCGATTCCCCCGTTTTGCGGCGATAGGAACTGGGGCGGCCCGCGCCAGCCGGTCGGTCAGGGCTCTTCTCCAACTGGGGATTTTACGAACAGGATTCTGGTGTCGGAAACAGTTGCGAACGTGGTCTCTGACGGTGTGCATGGGATCATCCGGTTAGTTGATTGACTGATCAATAAAAATCCACCATGGTCATCCCCGCAGATAAAATGGCCGGTTCGATCCGCGCTGGCCCGTCTGCTTAGAACCATGCGTTCGCAATACAAACCTGCCGGAGAAAACCAGTTCCGGACTACCCATCAGCCATGTTTCGGAGACCTCAGAACATGATCGCGCAGCCTCAGGCCAGCCATTACGTGAATGGCGCCTATCTTGAAGATGAAAACGGTCGATCCCTTGATGTGATTTACCCAGCGACCGGAGAGGTGATCGCGCGGTTGCACGAGGCCTCTCCCGAGCTCGTCGATCAGACGATCGCGCTGGCCCGGACGGCGCAAAAAGCCTGGGGCGCCATGTCCGGCACCGAACGCGGGCGCATCCTGCGCCGAGCCGCCGACATCATGCGCGAACGCAACCATGAGCTTTCAGTGCTGGAAACCTATGATACCGGCAAGCCACTGCAGGAAACCCTGGTTGCGGACGCAACATCGGGCGCAGATGCATTGGAGTATTTTGGCGGTCTTGCAGGCAGCCTAACCGGCGAGCACATACAGCTTGGCGAAGACTGGGTCTACACCCGGCGCGAACCGCTGGGACTGTGTGTCGGCATCGGTGCCTGGAACTACCCCACGCAAATTGCCTGCTGGAAGGCCGCGCCAGCACTGGCCTGCGGCAACGCCGTGATTTTCAAGCCTTCTGAAGAAACGCCACTTTGCGCGCTCAAGGTTGCTGAAATCCTGTCCGAGGCAGGCCTGCCGCCGGGTCTGTTCAACGTGCTGCAGGGGCGGGGTGAAACCGGCGCTGCCCTTGTCACTGATCCCCGGGTGGACAAAGTATCGCTGACCGGTTCGGTGCCCACCGGGCGAAAGGTCTATGCTGCTGCGGCTGCGGGCATGAAACATGTCACGATGGAGCTCGGGGGCAAGTCTCCGATGATCGTGTTTGACGATGCCGATCTGGAAGACGCCGTCAGTGGCGCGATCCTTGGCAACTTCTATTCTTCGGGGCAGGTGTGTTCGAACGGGACACGTGTGTTTGTTCAGAAGGGCATCAAGGACGCGTTTCTGAACCGCCTGCAGGAGCGGCTTGCCAACGCGATCATCGGTGACCCGCAGGATGAGGCCACCAATTTTGGCCCGCTGGTCAGCGCGCGTCAGTTGGAGATCGCCCAAAGCTATATCGAGGCAGGGAAATCCGAAGGGGCCCGCTTGGTTTGTGGCGGCGAACGGATTGAACGTCCGGGCAACTGGATGACGCCTGCGGTTTTCGCCGACGTTACCGACGACATGAAGATCGCGGTTGAAGAGATCTTTGGTCCCGTGATGGCCGTGCTGGATTTCGAAACCGAGGAAGAGGTGATCACGCGCGCCAATGCCACCGATTTCGGTTTGGCCGCCGGTGTGTTCACCAGCGATCTGAAACGTGGGCACAGGGTCATCGCGCAACTGGATGCCGGAAGCTGCTTTATCAACTCGTACAATGATGCGCCGGTCGAAGCGCCGTTTGGTGGCGTCAAGCAATCGGGGGTCGGGCGCGAGAACTCCAAGGCTGCGATCGAACATTACAGCCAGCTCAAATCCGTCTATGTCCGCATGACGCCGCTTGAGGCGCCGTACTAGAACGCGACAACAGTGCAAAAGGATGCCGGATCGGCCATAGGCATGGTTGCCTATTGGCCGATCCGGCTTTTGTTTTTTCGTTTCGGCGAGTGGTTTTATGGGGCCAATGCAGTTGCGCCTGTCAATGCACGAGGTCGAAATGCGCCACGGTGATGGCTTGATGACCGAGCCTTCGCGTATACGCATGCCTTGCGGGGCAGCGCCCGAACAAGCGCAGTTGGCTTTGACCCAGGTCTTACTTCCTGAATTTTCCGAGTTTGACTGAGGTGAGTTTGCAGCGGCAATCAAGGTCGCCGACCCGTGAGCACATCATACCACAAGCCATTGGGAATTAGTCGACCCGCTCATCGCCCGTTCTGAAGAATGTGTGATTGGGTCTTAGGGTTGCGGCTCCGAAAAAACATCGCCGAGCTTGCTGAGCCCAGGCGATTCCGCCCCTGACGTTTGCCCGGAAGGTTGCGCGCGTGGGAAGTTCACATTTAGTATACGCAATGTATCGATGTGAAACACCCGGCGTTCAGCCGAAAAAATGTCTATCTGGGGGGTAGGGTATGAAACAGTTTTGCTATCGGGTGCTGACGGCAGGTCTTTTCGCGTCGCCTGGATTTGCGCAGGATGCTCCGATCATACACGATGCCGAGTTTTACATTCTTCAGTCCCAGCATGAAGACCAATGGGCACAGGATGACGCTGCGGTCAACGACGCTCTGGCCGCATTTCGGGACGGCAACGGAGGCAACCCACCGAACATCGTCAGTGTGCTGATCGACGATATGGGTTTTGGCGACATGGGAATACCCGAGCTGAACGCCGTGCGGGGATATGAAACGCCGAATATCAACGATTTCTCGGATCAGGCCATGCGAATGGTACGCATGTATACCGAACCCTCCTGTACGCCGACGCGGGTGGCGCAGATGACCGGGCGGTTGCCGGTGCGGATGGGCATGGGCGACACGACAGTCGATATCGCAGGTTTTGGCCTGCCGGAGAACGAAGTCACGCTGGCCGAGGTCCTAAAACAGGCGGGCTATGCGACCAGTCATGTGGGCAAGTGGCATATGGGCGACATCGCTGAAAGCTGGGCGATGAACCAGGGATTTGATTACGCTCAGCACGCAATCCATCAGCAGGGGCAGCTGACCATTTTCAACGACGACGCGATCAGGGAACAGGTTTCGGTCGCGATCCGGGATTACGACGACAAGTACACGCTGGACGGCTGGTTCCGGCCGGATGCTGCTGCAATGATGACCGTGATCGAAGGTGAAACCGACGGCCCAATCCGTGAAATCCGCATGGAAACCGGTGAACGCTGGAATGCCGCGAAATATGACGAGATGAACCAGGCGTTCCAGGACAAGACGCTGGAGGAGCTGGACCGCCTTGCAGGCGGTGAGCAGCCGTTCTTCCTGCAATACTGGCCAATGATCCCGCTGGACAACACCCGTGCCGGACGATCGGGACCGGAAAGCGTGAATGGCGGACTTTATGTCGACAAGATGCAGCTGCTGGATCAGTGGCTGGGTGATCTGTTTGCCCGCTTGGATGAACTTGAGCTGACCGACAACACCGTTGTCGTGGTGATGGGAGATAACGGACACTTCACAAAATACGCTCCACAATCCGGCTTTACGCCGTTGATCTACGCAGGAGGCAAAGGTGACACGACCGAAGGCGGTGTCCGCGTCGATGCCTTCATCCGTTGGCCTGGTATGATCGAGGCTGATGGTCTGCTGAACAGCATCATTCACGTCTCGGATCTTTACACAACGCTCTCCCGGTTCGCCGGGGCCGATCAGCATATCCCACGAGATCGTCTGGTTGACGGGGTGGACCAATCGGCCGCCCTGTTGTTTGCCGATGAAACCAAGGCGCGGCGCGATCATGTCATCATTTATTCGGTCAACAAGCCTGAGGCCGTTGTGAAAGACCAGCTTAAGCTGAAACTGCCGGGGCCCGGGGAAAGTGCGATTCTCGCGAAGTTCTTTGATCTTTACCGGGACACACGCGAAGAATACTCGGTCTCGACCGAGGTTGGCGCCTGGGGCGGTCAGGAGTTCGCGCGGATTCTGGGGCGTCACATGGCAAGAAAAGAGAAATATCCCGATACAACGCCTGCCTACGGTGTGCCCTATGAAGGGATCGAGAACATACGCCCCGAAACGCAACAGGCCGTAGATGCGTTCATGACAAAACGCGCCTCTGCGCAGCAATAACGCAAAAACCGGAACAGGATCACGAGGTGCAGATGGTCGGAAACATACTCTTCGCTCTTGGCCTGATCGCCTCGCTTGGGATCGGATTTGTCTATTTCCGCGATCTTGGCGACATCTCGCAGATGCTGTTGAAGGTGAAGCGCGAAAATATGGTGCGGTTCATCCGAAACGAATACCGCCTCATCGGCATAGGGCTGAGTGGCTTTGCCGTTTCAACGCTGGCGCATTTCCTGTTTGGCGGTGGTCCGCTCTGGCTTTGGTTTGTCGCCGCGCTGCTGGTGATATTCCTGTACGGGTTTCCCTATGTCTGGGTGCATCTGGGTTTGCGGAACCAGCTTAACACGGCGCGGTATTTTCCGATCAGCGAAGCGCGGAAATACGTCGGGTCGACGGCGCCGGTTATCGTGATCGAAAACAATGGGCATGCCCGCGCCCATCCGGATGCGCAGATCATGCGCCCGCATCTGGCAGGCAACGAAAAAGGTCTGGGCGGCGAAGACGTCGTGATGACCTATTGTGCCATGGCCAATCTCGGTCAGGGATATTCGCCGGCCATCGAAGGCAAGCGGCTGAACCTTGAGGTTCTGGCCCAGCACGGCAACAACCTGATCCTGCGTGACAATGATACTGGCGAGCCGATTCAGCATATCTACGGCTTCCGCGAAGCAGATCGCGACCCGAATGCGGACGGACCTGCCTGCCCCCTGCGGCCGGAAGCTCGGATGAAGCCATGGCCCACGTATCGGATGACGTTTCGCGGGTTTCAGAAGGCCTTTCCCGACGGCGAGGTTTACCTGAACAAACCCTCTTCGAACCCGCTGCTGCGCCTGCTGGACATGGTGACGGAAATCACTTTTGGCTGGGGTATTTCCCGCCAGCATCAGGAAGATGCGCCGGTGATGGACAACATGGACCGCTCGGACAATCGGCTGCCGAACAAGACCTATGTCTGGGGGATCACAATCGGGGATGAGGCGGCCTGCTGGACCGACGATTTCATTGTCGAGAATGACTGGATCGTGAACGCGCGGGTTGGCGGGCGCGACGTCGTTGTCAGTCTGGACCCTCGTTATGAGAGTTTGGGTGTCTGGTACAACGACAGCGGCCAGCCCGTGACCCGATGCGATTTCTGGGGTGTTTCGGATCAGGGCCAGTTGCAGAGGGTCGAGACGCTGCGGGCCGGCGTGTTCTGGCATGTCTGGTCCGAGTTTTTTCCAAACACCGACATCAATCGTGTAGAAGGTGGTGAAGACGTGGTTGGAGAGACCGCCGCGTGATCCGACGGGCCCGGGGAGCATTCCAATTGCGACGGCACACTTGTTTTTGGAAGCCTCGCTGGGCGGTTCCCCGGCGCATTGACCTGCCCGGTTGCTCGGGCAGGATTTCGGATTTCGGTGTTGTACTGATCCTTGCTCTGGCAACTTGGGCGTACCTTGCCGCTGCCGTCAGGGGACAAGAGATACAGTCGGAGAACACGGACCAGCACTATGTCGGATCGGAGCAGTGTACGGGCTGCCATCAGGATGCCACCGACGCCTGGATGGGGTCGCATCACGCGCTTGCCTGGACCAGCCCCGCGCCGGATACCGTCCTGGCCGACTTTGACGGAACCCGGTTCGAGCACGACGGGGTGCAATACGAGTTCTCAGTCGACAACGGAAACTACCGCATTCACCTGACCGAGACCGACGGCACGGTGAAAGACTATTCCGTCCATTCCGTTGTCGGGGTCGCGCCGCTGCAACAGTATCTGATCGAAACCGAGCCGGGCCGATTGCAAAGCTTTGATGTCGTTTGGGATGTCGAAAACGGACGTTGGTACCACTTGTACCCCGACCAGACATTGCCGCCGGATGACGGGTTGCACTGGACCGGACCATACAAGAACTGGAATGCCCGCTGCGCGGAGTGCCATGCGACCGGTTTCGAAAAGCGCTATGACGAACGCCGTCAGGCCTATGCTTCGGTTCAGGTCGAAACGGGGGTCGGATGCGAAGCCTGCCACGGCCCCGGTTCGGCGCATGTCGACTGGGCGGAATCTGCCGGAACCTCATCGGTGCCCGCGCCCGCGGGATACGGATTTGCGATGGATTTCGCCGGGGCAGGGGCTGAGGCTGCGATACAGCAATGTGCGACCTGCCATTCCCGACGTGAGCCGTTTGGCGAGGGAAATCCAATGCCCGGAACCAGTTTTCATGAGGCTTACAACCTGTCGTTGCTGCGCCCCGGCCTCTACCACGCCGATGGGCAGATTTTGGACGAGGTCTATGTCTACGGGTCGTTTCTTCAATCCAGGATGTACTCAAAGGGCGTGACTTGCCTGAATTGCCACGACGCCCACAGCGCCGAATTGAAGGCAGACGGAAACGGCGTCTGCACGCAATGCCATTCCCCGGCAGGCAATCCCGATTTCACGTCTTTGCCGCTAAAGCCCTACGATGATCCTTCGCATCATTTCCATGAAGCGGGTTCCGAGGGCGCGCAGTGCAAAAACTGCCACATGATCGAGCGTGTCTATATGGGGACAGACGGTCGTAGGGACCACAGCTTTCGTATCCCAAGGCCGGATCTGGCAGACGTGACCGGTGCACCAGACGCCTGCACCGACTGCCACGCGGATCGGTCGGCAGAATGGGCGGCGGCGGAGATAGAAAAATACCATCCGAATGCAGCAGCGCGCCCGCATTACGGCGTCACGCTGGCGGCCGGGCGGTCTGATCCAGTGGGTGCCAAGCCGGACCTGAACTCTCTGGCGCTTGATGACAGTCAGGCGGGCCTGGTCCGGGCAACAGCCCTATGGCTGTTGTCTCAGGTCGCGGATGAGACTACCGCCGAGGATATGGCACCTCTGCTGGCACATGATGATCCGCTGATAAGGGCGACGGCCATCGCAATTCAAAGGGCCGCGCCGCCCCGGCTACAGGCGGACAGGCTAAACGAACTGCTCGACGACTCGGAAAGGATGGTGCGGATCGAGGCTGCGAAGGCCATGCTGGACTTTCCTGCCGCCGGTCTTCCGGAGCAGGAGCAGGACAAGTTGCAGCAGGCGATGTCCGAGTGGCGGGCCTCGCTGCGGGCGCGGTCAGATTTTCCGGAAACCCATCTGGTACTGGGTGGAATGGCATTGACCTTCAGAAACATTCCCGCAGCAAAACGCGCCTTTCGCGAGGTTGTGCGCATGGATCCGCAACGCGAAGAAGCCTGGGTCATGCTGGTCCGGATTGCCGCAGCAGTCGATGGGCGCGAGGCGACGCTGGCCATTCTGGAGGAGGCCCTGAGCAAAGTGCCAGACAGTCAGGCCCTGAACGAGTTGCGCGCCTCGGTCTTGGCCCAATAGACACAAGCTTTCTACAGGTTCTGAATTCCGTGAAGGGTAAGTGTGCTGACCACGTCCGAGTAATCTTCGCGCGCTTTTGACCCTGCACCAGTGTTCCACATGTAATACCAGTTCAACATGCCGAAAACGGACATGGTCGCGGCGCGCAGCTTGTTCTTGTCTGTTCCAAGAACGCCCGGAGCCAGTTCTTTCATTATGTCGCTGACGAAATTGACCAGATCCCGCTGATATCCGCGCAGGACCTTTTGCTGTTCGTCGGGCAGTGCGGACATGCCGCTGACCTGAACGCGATGTTCATCATCCGCGCCCTGATAGGCGAACAGGATTTCTTTTATCGCGGCCCGCAGCTTCTGTTCAGCCGTCAGGCCATCCGTGTTGATGCCGCAAATCCTGTCGCGCAGATCGCGCAGGTAGGTTTCAAGGATATCATAAAGGATGGCATCCTTGCTGTCGTAGTAGTGGTAGATATTGGCTTTTGATATCCCGCACTCCTTGGCCAGCAAGGACATCGAGGCACGGTCGAACCCTTCATTGGCAAATACCCGTGCCGCCGATTTCAGGATTTGAGCACGTTTCTGATCGTGATCTTTGGCGATGGTACGGGCCAAGGTCTACTCCTTATCGCGGTTGTCGACGACCCGTTTGGCTTTGCCTTGCGAGCGTTCAACCTGTCCGGGGTCCTCTACAATAATCTCGGTTGAAACACCAACGATGTCCTTGATCCGCTTGGTCAGCATGCGCGCCGCCGCGGTTTTGGACAACTCGTCGGTCGAATCCGGATTGGCCTCGACCAGCACCCGCATCGCGTCCATGCGGCCCGACTTGTAAAGCTCGATCTGGTAATAGGGTGCCAGTCCGCCGGTCGCCATGACCTGTTCTTCGATCTGGCTGGGAAAGACATTTACGCCGCGCAGGATGATCATGTCGTCGCTGCGCCCGGTGATCTTGGCCATCCGGCGCATCGACCGGGCGGTTCCCGGCAAGAGACGCGTCAGGTCGCGGGTGCGGTAGCGGATCATCGGCAGGCCTTCCTTGGTGAGCGTGGTGAAGACCAGTTCGCCCATTTCCCCGTCCGGCAGAACCTCCCCTGATTCCGGGTCGATGATTTCGGGCAGGAAGTGGTCCTCCCAGATCACCGGACCGTCCTTGGTTTCGACGCATTCGTTGGCAACGCCCGGCCCCATGATTTCCGACAGGCCGTAGATGTCGACCGCATGCATGTCAAAGGCGGCTTCGACCTCTTTGCGCATGGCGTCGGTCCATGGCTCGGCGCCAAAGATGCCAACCTTGAGTGAGCTTTCGCGCGGATCAAGCCCGGCCTTGTGAAACTGTTCGAGAATGTTGAGCATGTAGGACGGCGTCACCATGATCCCGTCCGGACGGAAATCGGTGATCAGGCCGACCTGCTTTTCCGTCTGTCCGCCCGACATCGGTATGACCGTGCAACCAAGCCGTTCGGCCCCGTAATGTGCGCCCAGACCGCCGGTGAACAGGCCATACCCATAGGCCACATGCATCATGTCACCCTTGCGTAACCCGCTGGCGCGGATTGAGCGGGCGACCAGATCGGCCCAGTTGTCGATGTCGTTTTGCGTATAGCCAACAACGGTCGGCTTGCCCGTGGTTCCTGAAGACGCATGAATGCGCACGATTTCGCGGCGTGGAACGGCAAAAAGCCCGAATGGGTAGTTATCCCGCAGGTCGTTCTTGTAGGTGAACGGGAACTTTGCCAGATCAGTCAGGCTTTGCAGGTCGTCAGGATGAACGCCGGCCTCATCGAAACGCGACCTGTACATCGGCACGTTTTCATAAGCGTGACGCACCGACCATTTCAGGCGGTCCAGTTGCAGAGCCCGTATCTCATCGATCGATGCGATTTCAATCGGGTCCAGGTCAGCTTTGTTGGGGCTAAGATCTTCCATCGCGGTCTCCTCCAAACGCGAAGTTATTCTTTGAACAACTGGCCGTTGATCGTGCGGGACATGCCGCGAAACTCGGCGATCAGTTTGTTGTCCTGATTGGTGACGCGGACGTCGTAGATGCCGCTCCGCCCGGTCAGGGATATTTCGGTCGCCGTGGCGGTCAGGCTGTCGCCCAACTGGCCGGGGGCGAGATAACTCATCACGGTATGCTGCGCCACGGTGACGGTGTTTCTGCTGTTGCAGGCAAACGCAAAGGCGCTGTCGGCAAGGGCGTGGCTGACGCCGCCGTGGCAGATGCCCACACCGTTGCAATGGTGCGCGGCGACGGTCAGGGTCAGCACGGCGCGGCCTTCATCGACCTCAAGGATTTCCATGCCGAACCACTTGCTTGCCTGATCGCTGGCCCACATGGCGGCCGCTGATTTTTCTGCCCGTTCTTTCGCGTTCATGGTCACCTGCCCTGAAAATTCGGTGCGCGCTTTTCCAGAAAGCTGGCGACGCCCTCGGCATAGTCCGCACTCTGACCGCAGGTTTTCATGGCTTGCGCCTCCAGATCCAGCTGATCGGAAAGGGTGTTTTTGGCAGCGGCGTGAATGCATTCTTTTGTCAGCCCGTAGCCCAGTGTCGGGCCATTTGCGAACTGTTCAGTCAGCGCGCGGGCCTCGGGCATCAGTTGATCGTCCGGCACCGCTTTCCAGATCAGCCCCCATTCGGCGGCTTGCGCGGCAGGCAGGGGTTGCGCTGTCAGGGCCAGGCCCTTGGCCCGCGCTTCACCCAGTAAGCGGGGCAGGTGCCAGCTTCCGCCGGTGTCGGGTATCAGCCCCACCTTGGAAAAGCTCTGGATGAACTTTGCGCTCTCGCCCGCCAGGACCATGTCACAGGCTAATGCAAGGTTTGCGCCCGCGCCGGCGGCAACACCGTTCACCGCGCAGATGACCGGAAAGTTGAGCGACCGGATCAGCCGAACAAGCGGCGCGTAGAAGGTGCGCACAGTGTGCCCAAGATCGGGCGGCCCATCCATCTTCGAAGGGTCCCGGTCGCCAAGATCCTGCCCTGCACAAAAACCACGCCCGGCGCCGGTCAGCAAGATGGCCCGCGCTCCGTCGTCACGCGCTTTTTCCAGCGCGGAACGCAGGGCAAGGTGCATTTCCTCGTTGAAGGAATTCAGTTTGTCAGGGCGATTCAGGGTGATTTCGACCCAATTCCCGTGGCTTATGGCAAGAATGGTATCGCTCATGGCGACCTCGTGTTTGAAATCCGGCAAGTTCCATATTGCATTAACCGAACGGTTGGTCAATAAATAACCGAGTTGCGAATCTGAACCGAACTGGGAGCCGGCATGACGCAATCCCCGCTGGTCAAAGTGGATCTGGAAGGCGACATCGCCTGGGTCACGGTGAACAATCCGCCGGTGAATGCGACGTCGTTGCAGGTGCGCCAGGGGCTGGCGGATGCGGTTGATGCCGTCAAGGATGCCCGGGTTGCCGTTCTGCGCTGCGCCGGTTCGACCTTCATTGCCGGTGGCGACATGTCAGAGTTCGACAGCGCCCCCGTTGAGCCTCACCTGCCTGATGTCGTGCAGATGATCGAAGACAGCCCGGTTCCGTTTGTCGCCCAGTTGCATGGCAACGTGTTGGGCGGTGGCTTCGAGATTGCCATGGGCTGTGCTTGGCGGATCGCTGCGCCGGGCACTCGGTTTGGGCTGCCCGAGGTTAATGTAGGGCTGATCCCCGGTGCCGGAGGCACACAACGACTGCCACGCATTGCCGGGATGGACGTTGCCATCGATATGGCCTGTTCGGGAAAGCTGCTGACAGCCGAAGCCCTGCAAGAGCTTGGGGGTGTCGATCTTGTCGCTGAAAACATCGACCTGGCGGTCAGAGAGTTTGTCGCGGATCTTCCTGCGCGGCCTGTACCCGTCAGTCAGCGGAAAGTGCCGGAAATTGCGCCCGATCTTTTTGAAGTGGCGCGAGAGGCGCTAAGAAAACGTGCCAAAGGTCAGCAATCCATGCTGGAGAACCTGACGGCGCTGTCATGGGCGCTGGAACCATTTTCAAAAGGCCAGCCGAAAGAGCGGGCGCGTCATCTGGAGCTGAGACAAACTCCGGAAAGCCGTGCATTGCGTCATGCTTTTTTTGCGGAGCGTACTGTGACCAAGCCATCGGCAATTCAAGGTGCCTCACCCCGCGCGGTTAACAGAATCGCTGTGGTCGGCGGCGGGCTTATGGGGGCCGGGATCGCCACGGCCGCGCTGAACGGTGGTCTTGCTGTAACCCTGATCGAACGTGATGCCGAGGCGGCGACAGCGGCAGAGGCGCGCGTTTCCGAGCTTTTGAATGGGGCAGAAAAGCGCGGCAGAATGACCGAAGCGCAGATGCAGGATCGGTTGCCAGCCTTCAGCGCCGTGGACGATTATTCTGGAGCCGCAGACGCAGATCTGGCGATCGAGGCGGTATTCGAGGATCTGAGCGTCAAGCGCGCGGTTTTTGCAGACCTTTCCGCCCACATGAAGCCGGACGCCATTCTGGCCACCAACACGTCTTATCTTGATCCTGTCGACATATTCGAAGGGGTGCAAAATCCCGCCCGTTGTCTGGGGCTGCATTTCTTCAGCCCGGCGCATGTCATGAAACTGCTTGAGATCGTGAAAACCCCTCACACCAGTGCCGAGGTGATCGCGACAGGTTTTACTTTGGGCAAGACGTTGCGCAAGGTTCCGGTCCTGTCGGGAATTTGTGACGGATTTATCGGCAACCGAATGCTGGCCGCATACAGGCGCGAGGCGGATTACCTGCTGGCCGATGGAGCCATGCCGTATCAGATTGACGCCGCGATGCGCGCTTTTGGAATGCCGATGGGGCCATATGAATTGCAAGACCTGACCGGGTTGCAGATCGCCTGGGCCAACAGAAAACGCAATGCGGTCACGCGTGATCCGCAGGAGCGGTACGTCACCATCGCCGATCAGCTTTGCGTGTTGGAGCGTTTTGGGCAGCGCAGCGGCAAAGGCTGGTATCGTTACGAAGACGGCAACCGCGCACCGATCCGCGACCCCGAGGTCGAGGCGCTGATCGAAACATATTCTGCCGAGCAGGGCATTACACGCCGGGAGTTTTCGGCTGAGGAAATCACCTCCCGCATTCTGGCCGTTCTCGCCAACGAAGGGGCGCTGATTGTCAGGGAAGGTATCGCCGAAACCACGGATGCCGTCGATATGGTTCAGATCCATGGCTATGGTTTCCCACGCTGGCGCGGCGGCCCGATGCAATACGCGACTGAGGTGGGATGGAAAAAAACGTTGGAAGCCATGCAGTTGGTGGCGTCCGAAAGCCCCGCGTCCTGGAAGTTGGCGGCGGCGCCTGAAAGCTCTAAACCCGTTGATGGTTACAAAAAGGACCATTAACGCATTCTTAACTCATGTTTCACTGGGAGGAGACAGATCCATGAAGTTCACTAAGTTGAGTACCCTTCTTGCCTCGGCCGCGCTGGCCGTTTCGGGTACTGTGGCGTTGGCGGCGGATTACACGCTGACCATTTCCAGCTGGGCCCCGCCGACCCATGGCATCAACGCAATGATGTGGCCGAAATTCACCGAAATGGTCGAAGAAGCCACGGATGGTAAAGTCACTGCCGAGCTGAAACTTGGCCTTGCACCACCGCCCGCGCAAATGGACCTGATCATGGATGGCGCAGCAGATGCCTCGATCATTTTCCACGGCTACCAGCCAGGTCGCTTCGTCACTACAAAGATGATCGAACTGCCCGGGTACGAAGGATCGGCCGAGGCCGCATCGGTCGCCTATTGGCGCGCCTATGAGAAGTACCTGAAAGCGGCCGACGAGCATCGCGGGGTCAAGCTGATCGCGCTGCACACGCACGGTCCGGCGCAGCTGCATTCAAGCGCTCCGGTGACGACTCTGGATCAGGTCTCGGGGCTGAAGGTACGTATCCCCGGTGGTGTGGGTGGCGACGTTGGAACGGCGCTGGGCGCAACCGGCATTCAGGTTCCGGCCCCCAAGGTCTATGAAACGCTCGCGTCCAAAGCGGCGGATGGCGTGGTCATGCCGTTTGAATCCCGCAAAGGCTTCAAGCTGACCGAGGTCGCACAGAACGTTTACGAAGTGCCCGGCGGGCTCTATCGCGGCTCGTTTGCGTTCATTATGAACGAAGATACGTTTGCCGACTTGCCCGAAGATCTGCAGAAGGCACTGGAAGAGAAAGTCTTTGGCGAGCCGCTGAGCCGTGAGATCGGCAAGATCTGGGACCAGATCGACGCCATCGGGCGCGAGGCGACCGAGGCGGCGGGTGGCAACAGCATCAACGCCGCGTCCGCAGAAGATCTTGAACAGTTCAATCAGATTGCGGCCGACGTTCGAAGCAAGGTGATTGGCGAAGTCAATGAAACCGGTATCGACGCGCAGGCAACCTATGACCTGATCGTGCAAGAAATGGCGGCTCAGTAAGGCTGTCCGGCTGGTGGGGTTTCCCACCAGCCATTTTTTACCGGCAAGAGACATAATCATGCGAAAACTCGTGATCTGGGCGCGGCGCGCCAGTTTTTTTCCGACGCTGCTGGCCTGTGTGGCCCTGTTCATCCTGATGGTGATGACATTCTGCGATGTCATCCTGCGGTCGGTTTTCAATGCTCCGATCGAGGCTGCGACCGAACTGACCCGGATTTTGATGGCCATTCTCGTGTTTTCGGTCCTGCCCATGATTTCCGCGGGAAAAGGCCAGATCGCGGTCGATCTCACAGACGGTCTGTTTTCCCGTCTTCGCCTTAGCCGGGCCCGTGACGCTGTGGTTTACCTGGCATCGGGCATCATGCTGATCTGGCCAATCAACAGGGTCTGGATCCTGTCCGAGCGCGCGCGCGACTACGGGGACGTCACAGAATACCTGTCGATCCCGGTCTTCTATGTCGGCTGGTTCATCACCTTCTTCACCGTTATTGCCGCCATCGCGATGGTGATTACCGGTCTGATGTACATCTTTGCACCCCACGCCCTGTCGGAGCAGACCCAATGACCGCAGCCCTGATCGGTTTCGCACTGGTACTGGTTCTGGTGCTGCTTCGTTTGCCCATTGTCTTTGCGATGGGTTTGGTTGGCACGTTTGGCTTCGCCTACGAACGAGGCGGCGCGATTTTTTCGGAACGGGGGCTCAAGGCCGCCATGTCGATGGTGGGCCGCCAGATCACGGACACCGCGCAGGACTATGGCCTGTCGGTTGTGCCGCTGTTCATCCTGATGGGACTGTTCGTCAACAAAGGTGGATTGGCGCGTGAGCTTTACGCGGTTTCTAACGCCTTCCTGGGGCATTTTCGGGGCGGTATCGCCATGGCGACCGTCGCCGCATGCGGTGGTTTTTCGGCAATATGCGGGTCGTCTTTGGCCACGGCTGCTACAATGTCCAAGGTCGCAATGCCGGAAATGCGCCGCTATCGCTATTCGGACGAGTTGTCGACCGCCTCGATTGCGGCAGGCGGGACGCTGGGCATTCTGATCCCGCCTTCGGTCATTCTGGTGATCTATGGCCTGCTGACCGAAACCTCGATCGGGAAGCTGTTTGTCGCCGGGATATTGCCGGGGATGATGGGCATCCTGTTCTATCTGTTCGCGGTGCGCTGGACCGTCTGGCGCAAGCCTGATTCAGGCCCTGCCGGCGAACGCCACGGCTGGGGCGAGCGTCTGACAGCACTGCGATCCGTCTGGGCCGTTCTTTTGTTGTTCTTTCTGGTGATCGGGGGCCTCTACGGCGCGTTTGATTTTCACCCGCTGAACCTGACCTTCAGCCCGACCGAAGCGGCGGGTATGGGTGCGATGGGCGCGTTCCTGATCGCCCTGTCGCGCGGCGGCCTGACGCTGAGTTCGACATTCGAGGTGCTGAAGGAGACGTCATATACAGCCGCGGCCTTGTTCTCGGTGCTGATTGGGGCGCAGATCTTTTCGAATTTCATCAACCTGGCTGGTTTGCCCGAAGCGTTGATTGCGCTGGTGACGGCATATGAAGTGTCGCCTTTCGTGGTGATCCTGATGATCCTGGGCATCTACATCATCCTTGGCTGCGTTTTTGAATCGCTTTCGATGCTGCTGCTGACGGTGCCGATCTTTTTCCCGCTGGTCACGTCGCTGGGCTATGACCCGATCTGGTTCGGTATCGTCGTGGTCGTTGTGACCGAGATCAGCTTGATAACTCCGCCCGTCGGTCTGAACGTGTTCATCCTGAAAGGCGTGGTGGGCGATGTGTCGACCGGAACGATCTTCCGGGGCGTGACACCATTCTGGGTTGCCGACATCTTCCGCCTGGCGTTGATCGTTCTGGTGCCTTGGCTGGTGCTGGTCCTGCCCGAGCAGATGGGCGCGATGGGGCACTGATGTTCGCGCTGACCGCACTTCCCGAAGGGTTTCATCAGGACCCGTATCCGACCTACGCCGCTTTGCGCGAGGATGCGCCCGTTTGTGTGCAACCGGATGGCAGCGTGATCCTGTCCAGATACGAAGATCTGGATCTGGTGTATCGCGATACACGCCGTTTCATTTCGGACAAGAAGGCGGTCTTTGGCCCGATATACGGGGTCGATAGCGCATTATTCGAACACCACACCACCAGCCTTGTGTTCAACGATCCGCCGTTGCACACCCGTGTGCGCAAGGTGATGGTCGGCGCGCTGAACCCCCGCGCGCTGGCGCAGATGGAGCCTGGGCTGGTCGAACTGGTTGATCGCCTGCTGGACGAGATGCAGGCCAAGGGCCAAGTCGAACTGATCGAAGATTTTGCCGGCGCCATTCCCATCGAGATCATCGGAAATCTTCTGGGCATTCCCCGTGATGAGCGTGAGCCTTTGCGGGACTGGTCGCTCGCGATACTTGGGGCGCTTGAGCCCAAGCTGACGCCCGAGCAGGAGGAGCAGGGCAATCGCGCTGTCGCCGATTTCGTCGAATACCTGCGCCGGATCATCGACGACCGCCGCGCCAGTCCGGGCGACCCGGAAACAGACGTCCTGACTCGTCTGATGCAGGGTGATGTGGACGATCGGTTGACCGAAGTTGAGCTGTATCAGAATTGTATCTTCATTCTGAATGCCGGGCACGAAACCACCACAAACCTGATCGGTAACGCACTGGATCTGTTGCACCGGCACCCTGATAAACGGGCTGAACTTCGGGCCAGACCCGATCTGATCACAACGGCGGTGGACGAATTCCTGCGGCTGGAAAGCCCGAACCAGTTCGGCAATCGCCTGACCACCGAGGCAGTTGAATTCCATGGTCACATGATCCCGGCGGGTACGGATATTCACCTCTGTATTGGTGCTGCCAACCGTGATCCGCGCCAGTTTGACGACCCCGATGCAGTGAAACTGGATCGCCGTCCCAACAAACATCACGCCTTTGCAGGCGGACCGCATACCTGCGTCGGGCTGACTCTGGCGCGAATGGAAGGGCGTGTTGCCGTTGGCCGTTTTCTCGAGCGCTTTCCCGGTTTTGTGTTGCAGGAGGGTGCGCAAAGAGGAAATCGCATCAGGTTTCGCGGCTTTGCCCGTCTGCCAGCTCGGGTGGCATAGATGCGGCATAGATAGGCATTTTTGCTATTTTATGTTTGACCGACCGATCGGTTAATAATAATTTGATCCGAACGACCCGGCCAAATTCGCCGACCGGATGCCAAGGATGAGGAGGCACATATGACCATCCAACAGATTTCCAGCTTTGCCGCCGGTGAATGGATTGCGCCGGGTGAAGGTGCCCGTTCCATCGCCAGTGCAGTCACCGGTGACGTGATCGCGACCGCGGGCAACAGCGCGCTGGACGTGCGGGCAATGCTGGACCACGCGCGGGATGCAGGCGGGCCCGCCCTGCGCAGGATGACATTCCACGAGCGGGCAAAGATGCTGAAGGCGCTGGCCATGCATCTGGGGCAGCACAAACAGGCACTGTATGATCTGTCTTTCGATACGGGCGCGACTCAATCCGACCACCTGATCGACATCGATGGCGGCATTGGCACGACTTTTGTCTACGCGTCCAAGGGGCGTCGCGAGATGCCTGACGGGCATGTCTTCCTGGACGGCGAGTTTGAGCAGTTGTCGCGCAACGGAACGTTCCTGGGCCAGCATGTATGCACCCCATTGCAGGGCGTCGCGGTGCATATCAACGCATACAACTTCCCGGTCTGGGGGATGTTGGAAAAACTGGCGCCAACTTTGCTGGCCGGGGTTCCGGCGATTGTTAAACCTGCCACCAACTCCTGCTACGTGACAGAGTTGTGCGTGCGCATCATGCTGGATTCAGGCATCTTGCCCAAGGGTGCCTTGCAGTTGGTGACGGGCGGATTGGGCGATATGCTCGACCGGCTGGGAATGCAGGACGTGGTCAGCTTTACCGGCTCGGCCGAAACGGCACTGAAACTGCGTGCCAATCCGGTGATCCTTGAGAACTCGGTGCGGTTTGTGGCCGAACAGGACAGCCTGAATGCCTCGGTTCTGGGGCCGGATGCGGAACCCGGAACGCCCGAGTTCGACCTGTTCATCAAGGAAGTTCAGCGCGAAATGACAACAAAGGCGGGGCAGAAATGTACGGCCATCCGCCGGATCATCGCACCGGAAACACATGTTCAGGCTGTGATCGATGCGCTTTCGGACAGATTGGCAAAGACGGTCATCGGCGATCCGAGGCTTGAAACCACCCGCATGGGCGCGCTCGTTTCACAAGGCCAGAGGCGCGATGTTCTGGAAAAAGCCGCGATCATCGGGCAGGAGGCCGAGCGGGTTTTCGGCAATCCCGAAGACTTCGCCATTGACGGTGCGGATGTCGAAAAGGGCGCCTTTGTCCCGCCGATGCTGTTCCATTGCGCCAGCCCTGATACGGCCCGGCGGGTGCACGATACCGAGGCCTTCGGCCCGGTCAGCACCATCATGGGATATCGTGATCTGGACCATGCGGTTGAATTGGCTAACAAGGGGCAGGGTTCACTGGTGGCGTCCGTGATCACCCGCGACCCATCCGTCGCGCGTGAGATTGTCATGGGGGCCGGGACCTATCACGGGCGTTTGTATTTCAACAACCGGGATTCGATGAAGGAAGCAACGGGCCACGGGTCTCCGTTGCCGCACATGGTCCACGGCGGCCCCGGTCGCGCCGGAGGCGGCGAAGAGATGGGTGGTGTGCGAGGGGTGCAGCATTACATGCAGCGCACGGCAATTCAGGGCTCGCCCGATATCCTGACCGCGATCGGCGACAGGTGGGTTTCCGGTGCGACCGAGATCAAAGGCCCGGCGCATCCTTTTACCCGTCGGTATCACGATCTGGCGATTGGCGAGACCATTCATACGGCACCGCGCACCATCACCATGGACGATGTCGAGCATTTCGCGCATTTCACGGGCGACACTTTCTACGCCCATATGGATCAGGCCGCGGCCGAGCGGAACCCGTTCTTCCCTGGTCGTGTGGCGCATGGTTATTTGTTGCTTTCGTTTGCGGCGGGTCTGTTTGTGGAACCCAACGAAGGTCCGGTTCTGGCCAATACCGGGCTGGACAATCTGCGTTTCATGAAGCCGGTGGAAGCGGGCGATGCGATCAAGGTGCGGCTGACTGTCATGAAGAAGACCGGGCGCAATGATGAATACGGAGAAGTGCGCTGGCACGTGTCGCTGACCAACCAGGATGGTGATCTGGTGGCGGAATATGAATTGCTGACAATGGTAGCCTACTGAAGCGGGCCGGATGGCAATTTCCTTTGGCCGGGCTATATTTAGGCTATGAAGGATCCGCATTCTGACTGGTTCGAAACCTGTGTTGCCCAGCTGACGGCGTCCGGCACGCAGCGGGTTTGGTCGGTGCTGGTATCGATTTTCGGCGATCTGGCCCAGAACGAAACCGATCAGATCAGCGGTGCCCTGATCACCCGGCTGACCGGGCTTGCCGGGATAAAGTCTGAAGCGACCCGGGTTGCTTTGCACCGACTGCGCAAGGAGGGCTGGATCGAAAGCACCCGAAGCGGGCGCAACAGCACGCACAGCCTGACGGCGTTTGGGCGCGCTCAAAGCGCCGCGGCGGTGCCGCGAATCTACGCCCGCGAAACCGTGCGCCCGGAAACCTGGCATGTCCTTATCGCGGACAGTTCGGACGGGTCCCGGCAGGAACTGGCCGATCTGCTGCTGACCGGTGACTACATTCCACTGAGCAGCACGGCAGCGATGGCTCCCGGTGAGGCTCCGGAAGGTATCGAAGACCTGTTTATTGTTCAAAGCGGTGACCTCTCGGTTCCCCGCTGGCTGCGCGAACGTTGCGGACCAGATGCGCTGAACGAAGGATATAAACAGCTTCTGACTCGATTGCGGGCGGTTCAGGAGAGCATTCCGGCCTCGGGTGTCGGCGATCCGTTTCAGGCGGCGGTCCTGCGGGTCCTGATCGTTCACAGCTGGCGCCGCATCGTTTTGCGGCACCCGGATTTGCCGTCAGAGTTTCTGCCCGAGGCGTGGAAGGGTCCGGCCTGCCGAAAGGTTGTTTTCCAGATCCTCGACAGGTTGCCGCGCCCTTCGATCAAAGCGCTTGAATCGGCTTTGACCGGATAGTGGTCCCGGTATTTCCCGGTGGCGAAGGTCGGTGTGTCGAACAATAAGTTACATTGAATCAGAAATGGCAAAAAATTCGTAACATATTACTTGCTTCGAATCATTGCGACCCGTATTAACCGACCACACGGTTGGTGTTTCTGGCCGTTGCGACAGGAGGCCTTTGATGGACGCATTCATTTGTGACGCGACACGTACCCCGATTGGCCGGTATGGTGGCGCGTTGTCTTCGGTCAGAACAGATGACCTTGCGGCGGTGCCGATCGCCGCACTGATGGCCCGGAATCCGCAGGTGGACTGGGCCAGTGTGGATGACGTGATCTTTGGCGATGCCAATCAGGCCGGTGAAAGCAACAGGAACGTGGCGCGTATGGCGGCGCTGCTGGCCGGTTTGCCGGTTGATGTTCCGGGAACCACCGTGAACCGGCTTTGCGCCAGCGGGATGGACGCGGTGGGCATGGCCGCGCGTGGAATCGGGGCCGGCGACTTCGATCTGGCAATTGCGGGCGGCGTGGAAAGCATGAGCCGCGCGCCCTTTGTCATGCCCAAGGCCAGCAGCGCCTTTAGCCGCGCTAATGCGGTTTATGACACAACGATTGGCTGGCGGTTCATAAACCCGAAGATGAAAGACATGTACGGCGTGGACAGCATGCCGCAAACGGCTGACAACGTGGCCGAAGACTATGGCGTAAGCCGCCAGGATCAGGACGACTTCGCGGCCCGCAGTCAGGCTCGCTGGCAAGCAGCGCATGAGGCGGGGATTTTCCGGGATGAGATCACCCCGGTCTCGGTCCCGCAGCGCAAGGGCGATCCGGTTGTCGTGGATACGGACGAACATCCCCGTCCCGGAACCGATGCTGCGAAGCTGGCCGGATTGAAAGGTGTGAATGGCCCCGACAAAACCGTGACTGCGGGTAATGCCTCGGGTGTGAACGATGGCGCAGCGGCGCTGCTTCTGGCCAGCGAGGTGGCAGCGCACAAGAACAGCCTGACACCGATGGCGCGCGTGGTTGGGATGTCCGCTACGGGTGTCGAGCCGCGCGTCATGGGCATCGGCCCGGTATCGGCCAGCCGCAAGGTGCTGGCCCGCGCCGGTCTGAGTATCGATCAGATGGATGTGATAGAATTGAACGAGGCGTTTGCGGCTCAGGGCCTTGCCACGCTGCGCGAGCTTGGTGTTGCCGATGATGCACCGCACGTGAATGCCAATGGCGGTGCCATTGCAATGGGTCATCCGCTGGGCATGTCGGGGGCCCGCATCGTGCTGACCGCGGCTTATCAACTGCAACGCTCGGGCGGGCGCTATGCGCTTTGCACCATGTGCGTCGGCGTGGGTCAGGGCGTCGCCCTGATCCTTGAACGCGTCTAAGGGAGGAGACCCCAGATGTATGCTCAACTTGTGAAAACGGCCGGAACCGGCGTCAAATCCAAAGGCGAGATGACGGATCAGGAGCGTGAGTTCCAGGACAAGATCGACCGGGATATCAAGATCGAACCAAGGGATTGGATGCCGGATGATTACCGCGCGACCCTGATTCGCCAGATCGGACAGCATGCGCATTCAGAAATCGTCGGCCAGCTTCCCGAAGGCAACTGGATCACCCGTGCGCCCACATTGGAACGCAAGGCCATCCTGCTGGCCAAGGTGCAGGATGAGGCCGGGCATGGTCTGTATCTTTACTGTGCGGCGGAAACGCTTGGGGTCAGCCGCGATGAGATCACCGAGATGTTGCTGGACGGGCGCATGAAGTATTCGTCGATCTTCAACTATCCGACCCTGAACTGGGCAGATATCGGTGCCGTCGGCTGGCTGGTGGATGGTGCGGCGATCATGAATCAGGTGCCATTGCAGCGTACATCGTACGGGCCGTACTCGCGCGCGATGATCCGCATTTGCAAAGAAGAGAGCTTTCATCAACGGCAGGGTTATGACGCCATCCGCAAGATGGCCGAGGGCACGCCCGAGCAGAAGAAAATGGCGCAGGACGCGCTGAACCGGCTGTGGTTCCCGTCTTTGATGATGTTCGGCCCCTCCGACAAGGATTCGGTGCACTCGGCGCAGTCGATGGCGTGGAAGATCAAAATCAACACCAATGACGAGCTGCGCCAGAAGTTCGTGGACCAGACGGTGCCACAGATCGAATTCCTTGGCCTCGATTTGCCGGATCCCGGCATCAAATGGAACGAGGAACGCGGCCACTACGACTACACCGACCCGGACTGGTCCGAGTTCTTCAACGTCATCAAGGGCAACGGTCCGTGCAACGTGGACCGGCTGGCTGCGCGCAACAAGGCGTGGGACGACGGCGCGTGGGTGCGCGACGGCTTGCTGGAACATGCCCGCAAGAAAGCCGCCCGCAAGCACGCGGCAGAGTAATCAGGAGGTTCCGCTATGAAAAATGAATGGCCCCTTTGGGAAATCTTCATCCGCGGCCAGCATGGGCTGAGCCACCGGCATGTTGGTTCGCTACATGCACCAGATGCCGAAATGGCGATCAAGAACGCGCGCGATGTCTATACGCGCCGCAACGAAGGCGTGTCGATCTGGGTGGTTGAAGCCCGGCACATCGCGGCCACCGCACCCGGCGAGAAGGGCCCCCTGTTCGAGCCCTCCGAGAGCAAGGTCTACCGCCACCCGACGTTTTACGACATCCCGGACGAAGTGGGGCATATGTGATGGCAGAAGTCGACAAACAGGCCCTGCTGCAATTTCTGCTGCGGATGGGCGACAACACTTTGGTCCTCGGGCACAGGGTGTCCGAATGGTGCGGTCATGCGCCCGTGCTGGAAGAGGACATCGCGCTTGCCAATACGGCGCTGGACCTGATCGGTCAGACGCAGCTCTGGCTGGGTTATGCGGCCGAAATTGAGGGCGAAGGCAAGTCGGCGGACGATCTGGCCTTTCTTCGCGACGGCTGGGATTTTCGCAACGTTCTGCTGGTCGAGATGCCCAATGGCGATTTCGGTCAGACCCTGATGCGTCAGTTTCTGTTCGATGCGTGGCATTCCATCATGCTGGGCCGGCTGATCAGATCGTCGGATCGGACTGTGGCCGAGATCGCTGAAAAGGCCAGCAAAGAAGTGGCGTATCACCTGGAAAGATCTGCCGACACGGTTGTCGGTCTGGGAGACGGAACCGAGGAAAGCCATAACCGGATGCAGGCCGCCCTGAACTATCTGTGGCCCTATGTCGGAGAGATGTTCGAAGGCGACGCGGTCGATGAGGCCATGGTTAAGGCCGGTATCTCGAGCGACCCCGGCCAGTTGCGTGAAGAATACGATACGATGGTGGGCCGGGTCCTGTCCGAGGCGACGCTGACCATTCCCGAAAGCCGCTTTGCCCATAAGGGTGGCCGCACCGGCCAGATGCATACTGAACATCTGGGCCATCTGCTGTGCACGATGCAGTGGCTGCCGCGTGCCTATCCCGGTTGCCGGTGGTGACAGTGATGGCGCGGCCCTCCGTCGGTGAAATCTGGCAGTGGCTGGACCATGTGCCCGATCCGGAAATCCCCGTGATCTCTCTGGTGGATCTGGGGATCATCCGCGACGTCGCGTGGGAAGATGATCTTTTGGTTGTCACGGTCACACCAACCTATTCGGGTTGCCCGGCGACCAGCGTCATCAATCTGGATATCCAGACGGCGCTGCGCGAAAAGGGGATCGACCGGCTTGAACTGCGCCGTCAGCTTTCACCTGCATGGACCACCGACTGGTTGTCGGACAAGGGGCGCGTGCGTCTGGAAGAGTTCGGCATCGCACCGCCGCAACCGGCAGGCGGACCCGAACGCTGTCCGCGTTGTGGTGGCAACCATCTCGAAAAACTCAGCCAGTTCGGCTCGACCCCCTGCAAGGCGCAGTGGCGGTGTTGCGACTGCCTGGAACCGTTCGACTATTTCAAGTGCATCTGAGGGAGGAACCCATGGCGCGCTTTCATGATCTTGAAGTCACAGACATCCGCAAAACGATCCGCGACGCGGTGGTCGTGACGCTGAAGCCCGAGAATGGTGCGGCTGCCGAGTTCGAGTTTAAGCAAGGCCAGTACCTGACATTTCGCCGCGACTTTGACGGTGAGGAGCTGCGCCGATCCTATTCGATCTGCGCGGGTAAGGATGACGGTGTCCTGCAGGTCGGCATCAAGCGGGTCGATGGCGGTGCGTTTTCGACCTGGGCCAACGAAGATCTGAAGGTGGGGGACACCATTCAGGTGATGCCGCCGATGGGTGGGTTCTTTACCGAACTGGATGCCGGAAACGAGAAGCAGTATCTGGGTTTCGCGGGCGGGTCCGGCATTACCCCGGTGCTGTCGATCCTGAAAACCACCCTGTCACGCGAACCCAATTCCAGTTTCACGCTTGTTTACGCCAACAAGAGCGTGAACTCGATCATGTTCCGCGAGGAGCTTGAGGACCTTAAGAATAGCTTTATGGGACGTTTCAACGTCATCCATGTGCTCGAAACGGATGCCCAGGAAATCGATCTGTTCACCGGAATGGTGACGGAAGAGAAATGCGCGCAACTATTCAAAACCGGTTGGATCGACATCGAAAATGTCGATACCGCATTCATTTGCGGCCCCGAGCCGATGATGTTGGGCATAGCCCGTGCATTGCGTGATCATGGACTGGATGACGGTCAGATCAAATTCGAACTTTTCGCCAGCGCCCAGCCCGGTCGGTTGAAGCGCAAGGCCAAGGCCAAGGATGCCGCCAGCAGCGCCAATACGGCAAAGGCCTCCATCACGCTGGACGGCGCAACCCAGACCATCGATATGCCCAAGGACACGACGCTGCTGGACGCGGCTTTGCAGAACGCGATGGATGCGCCCTATGCTTGCAAGGCCGGGGTCTGTTCGACCTGCCGCTGCAAAGTGATTGAGGGCGAGGTGGAGATGGTGACCAACCATGCGCTGGAGGATTATGAGGTCGAGAAGGGCTATGTTCTGTCCTGTCAGTCCTTTCCACTGACCGACACTGTCGTCGTCGATTATGATCAATAAAGAAGGGGACCTGTCATGCCGGATGATATGAGCATTGAAAGCTACCTTGCGCAGGGTGGGGTGCTGACAAACCCTTCGAACGTGCCTTCGCGGTATCGCGCCGAACTGATGAAGCTGATGGCGACCTTTGTGGACAGCGAGCTGGCCGGTGCCGCCGGGTTTGCCGACGTCATTAACACCGGCCCGGGCATCAAGGAACGTATTGCCGCCGCCAAGATCGTGTTGGAGAAAACCGATAACGCCGATCGTGTCCTGACCATCATGGGTGAGTTCGGTGTCAATACGAAACGCTACGCGACGCACCACCCCTGGGCTGCGCGGCTGGACCGTTCAGCCGATATTGGCGCGACCCGCAACGAACATGATATGCGACTTGCCGTCTTCAATTATCCGCTTGAAGGGTGGACGGACGCAGTGGTCATGAACCTGATCATGGGGTGCGCTGTCGGCGTGCAACTGGCCGAATTCAGCAGTGTCTCATATCAACCTCTGGCCGAAGCCTTTCGTGCAATCGCACCGGTTGAGGCGCGCCACGCCGAGTTGGCCGAGGAAGGTGTGGCCAGACTGGCAGAGGATGGTGATACGGCCGCGATTCAGGCGTCGGTCAACTATTGGTGGCCACGCGTCGCCGTTTCCTTCGGGGGGGATGACCCGGCGCGGCTGAAAGATCTTCAGGCGCTGGGGCTGCGCCGCACCGGGAATGCCGAACTGCGCGATCGCTGGATTGTCGCGGCCTCGGCTATTCTTGAGAAATACGGGCTGGAAGTTCCGCGATAGCTAAGAACAAAGGCCGTCTGTTATTCAAAAAACAGACGGCCTTTTTGCCACGTTATTTGTTCAGTTCTTTGGCATGCAGCCAGTCTGCGTGTTTCGGGGCCTTCTTGGTCTTTGACCATTCATCTAGCATCAGCCATTTGACCTCATCCATGCGCTTGAGCATCGCCTCTTCCTCGGGATCGGGGCAGGCCAGTTCGACCCGGTGCCCGTTGGGGTCGAAGAAGTAGATCGAGTGAAAGATGGAGTGGTCGGTGACGCCCAGAACCTCGACACCGTTGGCTTCCAGATGGTCTTTGAACTGCAGCAGCGTCTCGCGGTCTTTCACCTTGAAGGCGATGTGTTGCACCCAGATCGGCGTGTTGGGATCGC
The DNA here is from genome assembly GCF_056542605.1 of Ruegeria sp. AB8. Classification (NCBI taxonomy): domain Bacteria; kingdom Pseudomonadati; phylum Pseudomonadota; class Alphaproteobacteria; order Rhodobacterales; family Roseobacteraceae; genus Ruegeria; species Ruegeria sp. AB8. The sequence continues at coordinate 69,209 of NZ_JBQGAB010000005.1, read as the reverse complement.
GACCCATCTCGGGCTTGGTCGGCAGCTCGAAAAAGGCCAGAACGTTGCCGTCACCCGCATCCAGAAACAGATGCATGTAGGGATCAGGCTCGTGGGTCGATGGTACGTGATCCTCGGCAATGGCCAGGATGAAATCCATGTTCAGCATCTTGCCGTACCATTCGACGGTTTCCTTGGCGTCCTTGCAGCGATAGGCGACGTGGTGGATTTTCTCGATTTTCACGTGTTGTCCTCCTGTTGAAGCGACGCGGCGCGCAAGGCTTGTCGCAGCACAACGTTGTCCCCGATATGGTTGGCCAGGACCAGCACCAGGCGCGCGTTCAGCGCGTCCCCCTGTGCCTTGTCCAGCCCTTCATGTGCATCCAGCAGATCGGCGTAGAACCCATCGGTACTGTCGAAATTTGGCGTGAGGATCAGATCGGCCATGGCGATTACTCCTTACCTGTGGCGCGGCGGACCGCATGCCGGAATGCGTTTTCTTCGTAGGTGTCGCGTCGCGCCGCCACGTGCTGATCTGGCCGGATCAGATAGACCCCCTGCGGCGCATCACCCAGATAGCGGCGCTTCAGGGCCATTGTCCGGTCGTCCTTGATCGACAGGGCCAGGCGCGAAACCGTGATACCGTCCACCTCGATCTCATCCGGGGCATCGGCATCAATGGTCATCAGGGTGAACTTCCCGGCCAGTTTCGGCAGCAGGAAGCCGTCCCCCAATGGCGCATCTGGGCAGGGCGAGCCCGGACGGGTCGAAGCCGGCCCGTTCAGCGCATCCGCCGAATTCAGGGGCGAGCCATCATAGGTGCAGGGAACGCTCAACCGACCGGAGTTCACCATCGGACGGGCGAATTCATAATGTTCGCTCAGATCCAGCACCGCGTCGCGCATGATGCGGGACATCTGGGATTTCGGTGTGATGAAATCCGTGGACCTGGTCGAATTCAGGATATTCTCATCCGCCCCGTGGATACGTTCGATATCATAGCTGTCCAGAAGCGTTTCCGGAGCCAGACCGTCGATCACCAGCTTCAGTTTCCAGCACAGGTTGTCCGTGTCCTGCAGGCCCGAGTTGGCACCGCGCGCGCCAAACGGGCTGACCTGATGCGCGCTGTCGCCGGCAAAGATCACCCGGTCATGGCGGAACTGTTCCATCCTGCGGCACTGGAAGGTGTAGATGCTGACCCACTCCAACTCGAACTCGACATCATCGCCCAGCATAGCCTTGAGACGCGGGATGACGTTTTCGGGGCGCTTCTCGCGCTCTTTGTCGATGTCCCAGCCCAGTTGCAGGTCGATGCGCCAGACGCCGTCCGGTTGTTTGTGCAGCAACGCGGATTGCCCCTTGTTGAAGGGCGGATCGAACCAGAACCAGCGCTCGGACGGGAAGTCGGCCTCCATGATCACGTCGGCAATCAGGAAGTTGTCCTCGAACACACGGCCAACAAAGTCCTTGCCCAACATGGCCCGCATCGACGATCCGGCCCCGTCGCAGGCGATCACCCAATCCGCTTCGATGGTGTACGAGCCTTCGGGCGTTTCCACCTCAAGCCTGACGTGATCGGGATGGGTGCCGACCGCCTCGACCTTGTTGCGGCCCCGGATCTGGATCGGTGCGCCCTGCGCCTGCATTTCGCGAACCCGCTCGACCAGAAACTGCTCGAAGTAATATTGCTGAAGATTGATGAAAGCCGGGCGCTGATGCCCGTCCTCGGGCAGCAGATCGAAGTTGTAGACCTGCCGGTCATCGAAGAACACCTTGCCCTTGTTCCAGACGACGCCCTTGTCGACCATCGCCTGACCGCATCCCAGCCGGTCGAGGATTTCCAGCGGACGCTTGGCGAAACAGATGGCCCGGCTGCCAAAGCTGACCTTGTCATTGTCATCCAGCACCACAACCTCGACCCCTTGCTGTGCAAGATCGATGGCAGCGGCCAACCCGACCGGGCCCGCGCCGACAACAATGACCTTGTGACGCACCGGTGTCGGCGCGGTCTGATCCGGGCTGGGCTCGTATGCATAAAGAGGGTCTTCGAAAATCTTGTTCACAGGCTCTCTCCCCAGGTGTTGCGCAACAGGGCGCAGAAATTCGAACCCTGGCGCGCAGGCGCCAGAGCGTCAGGTCAATAGTTTCACCGTCTGATTCGGGTCGCCACGATCTGAATCAAACCGGCCCCAGTTCGTCAGCCTTGCAGGGCTTCCCACATTTCAAGATCGCGCTGGGCGGTCCAGATGCGGGGATGGGCGATACCGCGGGCTTCGTCATAGGCGCGGGCGACGTTGAAGGGCAGGCAGTGTTCATAGATCGCGTAATCGGAAAATTTCGGGTCGCATTCGGCGCGCACGGCATCCCATGCCTCTTTCAGCGATCCGCCGCGGGCAGCAATCCTGCGAACAGGCCGGTAGGTGCTGTCTACAAAGTCGCGGGTGTTTTCGATGGCCTTTTCCACCATCTCCTTTCCAACCAGCGCATCGCCGCGCCCCGGTGCGATGGCGTCCACGTCATAGGCCTTGATGTTGTCCAGGGTCTGACCCCAGTCGGCGAAATGCCCGTCGCCGCAATAGCAGGCCGAGTGATATTCGACGATATCGCCGGTAAACATCACGTTGTGATCCGGCACGTGAATGATGGCGTCGCCTGCCGTATGGGCGCGACCGATCTGTTTGATGTCGACGCGGCGTTTGCCCAGGAACACGGTCATGCCGTCCGAGAAGGTCGTTGTCGGGAAGGTCAGGCCCGGAATGCTCTCATGTCCTTCGAACAGGCGCGGAAAACGCTGGAATTCACTGTCCCAATCTTCCTGCCCGCGTTCCAGAACCATGTTGTAGGCTGCGTTCGACATGATCACCTGCCCGGCGTCAAAGGCGCTGGCACCCAGAACGCGCACGGCGTGATAATGTGTCAGCACCACGTGGCTGATCGGCTTGTCAGTAATGGATCGGACACATTCGATAACCTTGTTTGCCAGACGCGGTGTGGCCTGTGCCTCGACGATCATCACGCTGTCATCGCCGACGATGACACCGGAATTCGGGTCCCCCTCGGCGGTAAAGGCGTACAGCCCGTCGCCGATTTCATCGAAGGTGATTTTCTTTTCGCTCAGATCGCCCTGCGAGGCGAATGCCTTGGCCATTTCCTGTTCCTTTGACGTTCCGTCATCCGCACAGCAATAACCGCAGCGCGGCGGGTGGGTCCCATAAGTTACGATCCGGGCGGTCAGCCTGTGCTGCCTTCGCCCTGACATGCGAATACGCCAACGACGGGTTCTGCCGCCTTGATCTGAGACAGATCGACACGTCCGCTGACGTCTATTTGCTTCTTCTTGCGCTGCGCGTCAATTCAAATATTGAGCCGATGGATCAAATATTGCTTTGACCTTCTGCTCTGTCAAGCTATTCATGCATGGGGTAAGGATCATCAGGTCTGGTTTGCGAGGTGACATGGCGGAAGGCCCATCAACAGTACATAAGGCGCTGTCATTGCTGGAGTTTTTTGATGAAAGACGCCACCGTATCGGCCTGAGCGAGCTTTCGAAATTGTCCGGTTACAACAAGGCGACAACGATGCGGTTTTTAGCCGCGCTGGAATCCAAGGGCTTTGTCGAACAGGACGAGGAAACACGTTTGTTCAATCTGGGCCCCGCGTTTCTGCGGTTTTCCCAATTGCGCGAGGCCAGTTTTCCGCTTGTCGATGCGGTAAAGATCGTGTTGCGGGATCTGAATGCGATCACGGGCGAAACGGCGCATGCGTCGCGCATCGCGGGCCAAACGCTGGCCAATATCGCCACGATCGAAAGCAAAAGCATGAACCGGGTTATCATAGGATCAGGCGAGTCGCTGCCGTTGCACGCGACGGCCTCGGGGCTGGCCTATCTGGCTTTCGCGGCCCCTGCCTTTGTCGAGCCGTTTATTGAAGGGGGCGCCTTGCAGTCGCATACGACGCAAACCCAAACCGATGCGGCTGCAATCCGGCAGCAACTGGATCAGATCCGTCGGACAGGCCTTTCGATTTCAAGCGGCACGTTCGAGGAAGGTGTGATCGGAATAGCGGCCCCGTATTTTGGCCCCAGCAACAAGGTTTGCGGGGCCGTGGCCGTGGCTCTGCCCGCCGTTCGGGCGACCGAGGCGCATCAGAGCATCATCGAGGAAAATGTCAGGAAGGCCGCCAAGCGACTGACATTGTTGCGCGGCGGCCGGTATCCCGAAGCGATAGACAACGGAGCGGTATCCGACAACGGGTAGGCGGGCGCGTGGTCCGAAGGCTTGGCGAGGGTACAAAAAAATGCACCTCCTTTGATGGGAGGCGCATTATCAAAAGACTACATCGAAAAAGAGATGACGTTCAGCCGTTTGCGGCGATCAGTTCGGACTGTGCGACGATGACTTCGGCCTGTTTTATTGAGGCGATGTCGACCAGGCGGCCCTTGTAGACCGTTGCACCTTCACCATTGGCTTTTGCCTGTTCCATCGCCGCCAGAATCTCACGCGCTTCGGACACAGCTTCGTCTGACGGGGTGAACACCTGATTGGCCAGAGCGATCTGCTTGGGGTGGATTGCCCATTTGCCGACCATGCCCAAAGTGGCCGAACGTTTCGCCTGCGCGATATAGCCTTCGTCATCCGAAAAATCGCCGAACGGCCCGTCCACCGGCAGAATCCCATGGGTCCGGCAGGCGGCGACGATGGCGGCTTGTGCCCAGTGCCACGGGTCGGACCAGTGCTTTTCGCCCTCGCGCAGCATGTAGTAGTTTTCCTGCGTTCCGCCGATGCCGGTTGTCTGCATGCCCATCGAGGCTGCAAAATCAGCGGCACCAAGACTCATCGCTTGCAAACGAGGAGAGGACGCGGCAATGGCCTCGACATGCGCGATACCGGCAGCGGATTCGATGATGACTTCGAAACTGATCGGCTTGGTGCGCCCTTTGGCCCGTTCGATGGCGGTGACAAGGGCATCCACGGCATAGACGTCCTCGGCGCAGCCCACTTTGGGGATCATGATCTGATCCAGGCGGTCACCGGCCTGTTCCAGCACATCCACGACATCACGATACCAATAGGGAGTATCCAGCCCGTTGATGCGTAAGGACATGTATTTGGAGCCCCATTCGACGGTGTTCAGCGCCTCGATCACGTTGGCACGGGCTGCATCCTTGTCGGTCGGGGCAACCGAGTCCTCAAGATCCAGATTGATGACATCCGCAGACGAAGCGGCCATTTTCGGGAACAGCTTGGTGTTCGATCCCGGCCCGAACAATTGGCAGCGGTTCGGGCGTGCAGGGGCGGCGGGTTGGATGCGAAAGCTCATCGGGACCTCGTGCGAGAAAGGAAATTGCGGTATTCTTGCTCAATGAGGTATTAAATTGCGCGGTCAGGCGCAAGCGCCTTTGTGCAGCTGCGGCAATGCTGTTGCAGCATTCGCCGAAAATCGGTGCGTTGACGGTGACTAAAGTTTAATCAGTTTGAAAACTTGCAAGATTGTCCCGAAATTCTGCGGGTTAATGCAAGATAATCCTATTGCGTGGGGTGCGTCCGGGCGAAAATGCGAAACGCTCGTTTGCTGCGTTCTTTAGCCTGCGCCGGAATCAAAGGAGTGCATGGCGATGATCGAAACACCGTATCTGCTGTTTTTGGGCGATGCGCCCGACCAATTGGCGGCCAAAGTGGCTGTTGGCATCAAGGACTGGCGACCGGAGAATGCCGTGGGCCAGTATCGGATGGAAGGCTGCAAGGCCGATCTGGGTCTGACCGACATGTCTTTGGTCGAAGCGCGTGAGGCTGGTGCCAAGACACTTGTGATCGGGGTCGCAAACCGTGGCGGTGTGATCAGCCAGGAATGGAAAAAAGTTCTGGTCATGGCGTTGGAGGAAGGGTTTGACCTGGCTTCGGGTCTGCACAACCTGTTGCGGGATGAGCCCGATCTGGTTGCCGTGGCAGAAGCCACCGGGCGCACGCTGCATGATGTCCGGGTGCCCGAGGTGGACTACCCGATTGCCAACGGCATCAAGCGCAAGGGCAAGCGCTGCTTGGCCGTGGGGACGGATTGTTCGGTGGGCAAAATGTACACGGCGATGGCGATGGATGCTGAAATGCGCAAGCGCGGCATGAAATCCACCTTCCGCGCAACCGGTCAGACAGGGATCCTCATCACTGGTGACGGTGTGCCGCTGGACGCCGTCATTGCGGATTTCATGGCGGGCTCTGTCGAATGGCTGACACCTGACAATGACGAGGATCACTGGGACCTGATCGAAGGGCAGGGATCCCTGTTCCACGTGTCCTATTCGGGTGTGACCATGGCCTTGATCCACGGCGGCCAGCCTGACGCGCTGATCCTGAGCCATGAACCGACGCGCGAGCATATGCGCGGCTTGCCGACTTACCAGCTGCCGAGTCTGGAAGACCTGCGCGACACGGCGCTGGCACTTGCGAAAGTGGCGAACCCGGACTGTCAGGTTGTAGGCGTATCGGTCAACACTCAGCACATGTCCGAGGAAGATGCGACCGCTTATCTGGCCAGAATCGAAGCCGACATGGGCCTGCCGGCAACGGACCCGTTCCGATTTGGGTCGGGCAAGCTGGTGGACGCGCTGGCTGCGTTGTGATCTGAACGTTTCGCCGGCGGCAGGCGCTGTTCTGCCTCCGGCGGGAGTATTTGGAAAAAGATGAAGGAGCGTGTTCGTGCAGATTGAAGTTTCTCGCGATGTGTTTCGGCTGGCGCAGGTCTTCACCATCTCGCGCGGGTCGCGAACCGAGGCGAGGGTGCTGACCGTTCGGATTTCGGACGGGACGCATCAGGGGTGGGGCGAATGCGTGCCATACGCCCGGTATGGCGAAACGCTGGATTCGGTTGAGGCCGAGATCGCGGGTTTGCCTGCGAATATATCCCGGGAGGCGCTGACTGGTTTGCTGCCCGCTGGTGCCGCGCGGAATGCGGTTGATTGCGCGCTTTGGGACCTGGAGGCAAAACGCGCGGGCAAGCGTGTGTGGGAAATGGCCGGTTTGCCGATTCCGGGACCTGAAATCACGGCATACACGCTGTCGCTGGATACGCCTGAGGCGATGCAAAAGCAGGCGGCCGAAAACGCGAACCGGCCGCTGTTGAAGATCAAGCTGGGAACTCCGGACGACATGCCGCGGCTTGAAGCCGTTCGCGCTGGCGCGCCTGACGCAAAAATCATCGTGGACGCCAATGAAGGGTGGTCCGCTGAGGTATATGCTGATCTTGCCCCGCATCTGGTGCGTCTGGGTGTGGCGCTGGTCGAACAGCCGTTGCCTGCAAGTGATGATGAGGCACTGATCGGGATGGACCGCCCGGTACCTGTGTGTGCTGATGAATCCTGTCATGACCGGGCCAGCCTGCCTGCGCTGAAGGGCAAATATGACGTGGTCAACATCAAGCTCGACAAAACCGGAGGTCTGACAGAGGCGCTGGCGTTGCGCGAACACGCACTGGCCGAAGGTTATCGCGTGATGGTTGGCTGCATGGTCGGCAGTTCGCTGGCGATGGCGCCTGCGACATTGCTGGCGCAGGGAGCGATGGTAACGGACCTTGACGGTCCGCTTCTGTTGGCCGAAGACCGCGACAACCCGCTGATTTTTGATGACGCCGGAGTTCACCCGCCCGTGGCGGCACTTTGGGGCTGAGGAGACATACATGACCCGCACCGTTTACGTGAATGGCGAGTACCTGCCCGAGACCGAGGCCAAGGTATCCATTTTTGACCGAGGCTTTCTGTTTGCAGACGCCGTTTACGAAGTCACCAGCGTTCTGGACGGCAAGCTGATTGATTTCGAAGGTCATGCCGTGCGCCTCAAACGTTCGTTGGACGAGTTGGAGATGGCCGAGCCCTGCACCAAGGAAGAACTGCTTGAGATCCACCGAAAGCTGGTGGAGCTGAATGGCATTGATGACGGTCTGATTTACCTTCAGGTGAGCCGCGGATCGGACGGCGACCGGGACTTTGTGTTCCCCTCTGCGGATACCAAACCCAGCCTTGTTCTGTTCACTCAGAACAAGCCGGGTCTGGCCGACAGCCCGGCCGCGAAAAAGGGTGCAAAGATCATTTCGATTGAGGATATCCGCTGGGGCCGCCGCGACATCAAGACCGTGCAGTTGCTGTATCCGTCGATGGGCAAGATGATGGCCAAGAAAGCGGGCTGTGACGATGCGTGGCTGGTCGAGGACGGCTACGTGACCGAAGGCACCAGCAACAACGCCTATTTCGTCAGGAACGGCAAGATCGTCACCCGCCCGCTGTCCAACGACATTCTGCACGGCATTACCCGCAAGGCCGTGCTGCGCATGGCGGCAGAAGCGCAGATGGAAATCGAAGAGCGGCTGTTCACCATCGACGAAGCCAAAGAGGCGGATGAGGCTTTCACCACTTCGGCCAGTGCATTTGTCATGCCCGTCGTCGAGATTGACGGTGTGGCGTTGGGCGACGGAACGCCGGGTCCGATTGCCAAGCGTTTGCGCGAGATCTATCTGGACGAAAGCCGCAAGGCTGCGATCTGAAGAAAAGGCCCGCTGCATCGGCGGGCCTTTTTTCAGGCGTCAGCCTTTCTTGGTGACATTTTCTTCGAAGGCGACTTTGAAGGCGGCTTGTTTCTCGGGGCTGGCTTCGGTTTGGTGGTTGGCTTTCCACTCATCCATTGTCATGCCGTAGAATATCTGACGGGCATCGTCCTTACCTATCTCGATGCCTTTTTCATTGGCGGCTTCCTGGTACCAGCGCGACAGGCAGTTGCGGCAGAACCCGGCAAGGTTCATCATGTCGATGTTCTGCACATCGGTGCGGTCTTCCATCAGGTGCTTCTGCAACCGGCGGAAGGCCGCAGCCTGAAGTTCGATTTCGGTTTGCTTGTCCATGAGATGGCTCCGAGTGATTGTCTTGTGTTCCGAGCCTGACCTAACAATCCGGCGGCTTTGTTACAACAAACAGGAAGGGCCTAACGGACCCCTCCCAGCCTTTGAAATCGAATTCATGCCAGTTTCAACGCCAGCCAGGGCATCAGGCAGAATACGATTGTCAGGATCTTGTAGTTGGCGAGATACCTGAAATATGCCCTTTTCACGTCGGCGCGTTCCATCTGGAACATCCGGCCGTGAATCCCCGCGATCCAGTCCTGAAGGACTATGATCATCAATGTGGTAAAGCCCAAAAGGGCGATGTTCAGGACCGTCATCCAGCCGAAGACGGTCGTCAGGATTTCCTGAGTCATGGTCGTCTCCTTTCCCGTAATATATGGGGTTCGAGAGGTGTGCTCACAATGACGTGAGGTCGGGAAACGGCCCGAGGTGACCCAACGTCACAGGTCGCTGTCTTCCAAGGCGCTTTGCAAGATCGGGGCCAGACGTTCGGCCCATTCACGCTGTCCGGCATGGTCTGCGATCAGGTCATTGCGCAGTTCGATCAGCGCGTTCGGGCGACCGAAGTTGGTGCAGTGCTTATTGATCGCATCGCCGGGAAGAACTCCAGTATAGGGTTCGTTAACGCCAACACACAAATCGCGCTCTGCCTCGAGCCGGTTGATCAGCGGACGTGAGAAACGTTCATCCGGCGTGTGCAGGATTCCGATATGCCAGGGGCGCGGTTCGCGGCCCCGCAACTGACGCGTAAACGAATGCATCGACACGATCACCGCGTGCGGCAGGGCCGCCAACTGCGCCAGCGCCTCGTGATAGGGGCGGTAGCACATGTTCAGGCGGCGTTCCTTTTCGGCCGCGTCCGCGTGGCGGTTGCCGGGGATGATCGAACCGTCATAGAGCTTCATCAGAAGCGTCGGGTCGTCCTCGCCGCGGTTCGGGTCGATCACCAGACGTGAGAAATTGGCGGCGATCACCGGAGCGTTGAGAATTTCGCCCAGATGTTTCGACACCTCGTAGGCACCTACGTCATAGGCGATGTGACGTTCCATATCCTCACGCGGCAGGCCAAGGTCTCCGCCGTTGATTTCGGGCGGTACGGTGTTGGTTGCATGGTCGCAGGTGATCAGCCAGCGGGACGGGCGATCCTCGCCGTGAATGAAAAACGGAGTGTACGTCATGAGCCTGTCATCAAGTTTGCCGCAGGTGTAGGGCAGTTGCTTCGGAAAGGGAATTGCGCAATAAGCACATCCAAGCACTGTTTGCGGTAACATTGAGTCATCGAGGAGAGCAAGACCGATGCGACGCCTGAGAAATGTGAAAATCGTGGCGACGCTGGGGCCGGCGTCCAACGACTATGACACCATTCGCGCCCTGCACGAAGCCGGAGCGGATGTCTTCCGCCTGAACATGAGCCACGGCAGCCATGATGAAATCCGCGAACGGCACCGGATCATCCGGCAGGTGGAAAAGGACCTGGAAAGCCCGATCGCGATTCTGGCCGATCTTCAAGGCCCGAAGCTGCGGGTCGGTGTGTTCGGCAATGGCGAAGAGGAATTGCAGGAAGGGGCCGCGTTCCGGTTGGACCTGGATCCGGCGCCTGGTGATGCTGACCGTGTCTGCCTGCCGCATCCCGAGATTTTCGCCGCACTGGAACCGGGTGCGCGCCTGTTGGTCAACGATGGCAAAATTCGTCTGATCGTTGCCGATTGCGGTCAGGATTTCGCCAATTGCACGGTCGAGGTCGGCGGTACGATCTCGAACCGCAAGGGGGTGAACGTGCCGGACGTGGTGCTTCCACTGGCGGCCCTGTCGGCCAAGGACCGTGACGATCTAGAATTTGTCTGCCAACTGGGCGTGGACTGGCTGGCGCTCAGCTTCGTGCAGCGGGCACGGGACGTTTATGAGGCGCGCACGCTGGCCGATGGCCGTGCCGCGATCTTGTCCAAGATCGAAAAGCCCGCCGCTGTCGAGGCATTCGAGGACATTCTCGATGCGTCTGATGGGATCATGGTCGCACGCGGCGATCTGGGCGTTGAATTGCCGGTGTCGGCTGTGCCCCCGATCCAGAAACGACTGGTACGCAGATGCCGGGCCGCGGCCAAGCCGGTGATTGTGGCCACGCAGATGCTGGAAAGCATGATCGAAAGCCCGATGCCGACGCGCGCCGAAGTTTCGGACGTGGCCACGGCGATCTATGAGGGTACCGATGCCATCATGCTCAGCGCGGAATCCGCTGCCGGGGATTACCCTGTCGAGGCGGTTCAGACCATGAACAAGGTTGCCATCGAGGTCGAGGCCGACCCGACCTACACGCAGATCATCGCGGCCTCGCGTTCGGCCAAGGGGACGACGATCGCCGACGGTATCGTCGCCGCCGCCCGCGAGATTGCTGAAAAGACGGATATCAAGGCCATCTGCTGCTTTACCCAAAGCGGCACAACAGCCTTGCTGACCGCTCGTGAGCGCCCCGGTGTTCCGATCATCGCCATGACGCCGGCCCGAGGCACCGCACGGCGCCTGTGCCTGAGCTGGGGCTGCCATTGTGTCATGACGCCCGAGCTTGAGCGGTTCAAAGGTGCTGTGGTCAACGCGGCCCGTGCTGCCCGCGCCGGTGGGTTTGCGTCCGAGTCCGATCAGATCGTGGTTACCGCAGGGGTGCCGTTCAACGTGCCGGGCACCACCAATATTCTGCGCATTGCCCCTTGTGACGAACGGTTGATCTACAACACCGACCCCGGTTGAAGAGATAACGATGCCCCGGCATGTCGCCGGGGTGCCTGAGCCGGGCCGGAAAAGCGAAGATTCTGGTCGAACCCCCCTTGCCAGTATGGCCGAACTTGCGTAAACGGCGCTTCTGATCGCGTGACCGGCCGAGATGGCATGCCGAGTCGCGTTTGAAACCGAACCCGGAAAAGGAGACGGAAATGCCTAAGATGAAGACAAAAGCGAGCGCCAAGAAGCGCTTCAAGGTGACTGCGACCGGTAAGGTCCTTGCTGGCCAGGCCGGCAAACGGCACGGCATGATCAAGCGGACCAAGAAATTCATCCGCGACGCCCGTGGCAACACCACCCTGTCCGCCCCCGACGCCAAGATCGTCAAGGGCTACATGCCCTACGACCGCTAAGAGGAGATTAAGAGATGTCCCGCGTTAAAGGTGGAACCGTAACTCACGCCCGTCACAAGAAGGTTATCAAGGCCGCCAAAGGTTACTATGGCCGCCGCAAGAGCACCTTCAAGGTTGCCCGTCAGGCCGTCGACAAGGCCAACCAGTACGCAACCCGCGACCGCAAGAACCGCAAGCGCAACTTCCGCGCGTTGTGGATCCAGCGTATCAATGCTGCTGTCCGTTCGCATGACGAGGCACTGACATATTCCCGCTTCATCAACGGCCTGAACCTGGCCGGTATCGAAGTGGACCGCAAAGTTCTGGCCGACCTGGCCGTGCACGAACCGGAAGCGTTCGGCGCGATCGTCGCCAAAGCTCAGGCTGCTCTGACTGCCTGATCCTCTTTCAAGAGACAGTGAATAAAGGGCCGTCCCATTGGGGCGGCCTTTTTTCTCGTTGCGGTGAATTTTGGGCATCTCCAGCAAGTAACACCTTCTGACCGGGAAATTCTTGTCTTATGCTGGGCTGAAGCTGGGGCTCTGGAGGGAGCGATGCTGGAAATTCAGGCTGTCAGAACCCAAACACAAGCAGATGCCGTTTATTCGTTGGCATACGAGTTCACGGACTGGCTGCGCGAACGCTATCCGGAAATGGCGGCAGATATTGATGTTTACCTCAAACACCAGAAGTTTGATGAGCAGATCCGAGATGTGCTGATCCATTTCAGCCCGCCAAAAGGGGAATGCCTGCTTGCCGTCAATAATGGGCAAGCGATCGGAATTCTGATGTTGAAGGATCTCGGAGAGGGGACTTGCGAAATGAACAGGATGTTCGTTCGCGAAACCGCGCGGGGGCTGGGGGTAGGCCGGGCTCTGGTCCAGGAACTCAAACGGCGGGCACGGGAAATGGGCTTCAGAACCATGACGCTGAGCGCCCTGCCGCGCCACCACGAAGCTCTGGCCCTTTATCGGGCGAGCGGGTTCCAGTTAGATGATCGCGCAAGGGATGCAGGAAACTCGGCAAACGCTGTTCTCATGAAAATCAATCTGGATGCGCTTTCCGAATAATGGCTGGCCCTGCGGTTTTTGCTGACAAGAAACCAGTTTGTGGTCAAAAAAAACCGGCGCTAAAAGCGCCGGCTCAATTTGCAAATCACCTCGGGTCTGTTTACCCGAACACACGCCCCAGCGCGCCGTCAACGGCGTCAGTGATCTGGTCAATGTCATCCGCCGTTGCGATCAGCGCGGGCGAGAAGCACAGCGTGTTGTTGCGGCTGGGGATCGAGCGGTTGGTGGCCCCGATGATGACGCCCTGCGCCATACAGTCGGCCACAACCGCCTGAACGCGTTTCTCGTCCATCGGGTCTTTGGTGGCGCGGTCGGTTACCAGTTCGGCACCCAGGAACAGGCCCTTGCCGCGCACGTCACCGATCACCTTGTGTTTTTCCATCAGCGCCTGCAGGTTGCCCATCATGCGGTTGCCCATGTCGGTGCAGTTGCCCAGCAGGTTCTCGTCTTCGATGATGCGCATGTTCTCGATCGCGGCCGCCGGACCTGCGGTGCAGCCGCCAAAGGTCGAGATGTCGCGGAAGTAGTTCAGCGGATCGGATGCGTCGTCCTTGAACAGGTCAAAGACTTCCTCGGTGGTGACCATCACGGCAATCGCCGCATAGCCCGAGGCAACGCCTTTGGCCATGGTCACGAAGTCCGGCTTGATTCCGTATTGCTGATAGCCGAACCATGTGCCGGTCCGGCCGACGCCGCAGACGACCTCGTCAATATGCAGCAGCACGTCGTACTTCTTGCAGATCTCCTGCACACGCTGCCAGTAGCCTTCCGGCGCTTCGATCACGCCACCGCCTGCGGTCACGGGCTCAAGGCACAGCGCACCAACGGTGTCGGGACCTTCGCGCAGGATCACTTCTTCGATCTGGTTTGCGGCCCATTCACCGAAGTTCTCCTCGGGCGCGCCGTCCAGCTCGTGCTTGCGGTATTCCATGCAGTGCGGAACGCGTACGAAATCAGGCGCAAACGGACCATACTGCGCGGTGCGCTCGTCCTGACCGCCTGCCGACATGGTCGCCAGCGTCGAGCCGTGATAGTCGCGGTCGCGATACAGGATCTTGGTCTTCTTGCCGCCATAGCGCTTATGCGCGATCTGCCGGACCATCTTGAACGCTTTCTCGTTCGCTTCCGAGCCCGAGTTGGTGTAGTAGACGCGGCTCATCCCCGGCATCTTTTCGATCAGGTTTTCAGCAAAGATCGAACCGGGAATCGAACCTGCGGTATTGGCGAAATAGCACAGCTTCATCAGCTGGTCGTACACCGCCTTGCAGATCGATTCGCGGCCATAGCCTACGTTGACCGTCCAGACCCCGCCGGACACGGCATCCAGATGCTCTTTGCCTTTCTGGTCCCAGACGCGCATGCCCTTGCCTTCGACAATGATGCGCGGGTCACTGGTTTCAAAAGGTTTATGCTGCAGCAGATGGTGCCAGATATGGGCGCGGTCGGCTTCGACTACGCGCGAAAGATCGTTTTCGTTGAACGTGCCGTCCATGACATGTCCTTTCCAAAATGCAGTGCCCGGCGGCGAAATCAGCCCTGTCCCGGGAAGTGTTTCCGATAGCCCAGATCACCTTGAAAGGTGCTTTGTAGATAGGGCCAGATCGCATCATCCCGTATCTCCAGAGCATAGGCCAGCGTATTTTTACGGATTTGCACAGCCCTGTCTTTGTGGTGAAGTCTACCGGCACGAATTGGGAGGACCAGCGGATGTCAGGCACCAACATCTATACCCGCCATCTGGATAAAAGCGGCGCGAACTACACACCGTTGTCTCCGCTCAGCTTTATCGAAAGGACGGCGCAGGTTTACCCGGATTATCCGTCCGTGGTTTACGGTGATCGCAGGTATACTTGGGAGGAAACGTACACGCGTTGCCGCCAGCTTGCCGGCGCGCTCGCGGCGCACGGAATCGGGCAGGGGGATACGGTGTCGATCATAGCGGCCAATCTGCCTGAAATGTACGAGGCGCATTTTGGCGTGCCAATGGCAGGGGCAGTGCTGAACGCGATCAACACCCGGCTGGATGCTCCGATCGTTGCGTTCATCCTGAACCATGCCGAAGCCAAGGTTCTGCTGGTGGATCCCGAGTTTTCAGGCGTGGTCAACGAGGCGTTGAAACAGGTCGATCACGAGGTTTTGGTCATCGACATAGAAGACCCAAGTTTTGCCGGCGGCGAAAAGATCGGATCAGTCACCTATGGTGATTTTCTGGCCACGGGTGATCCGCATTACAACTGGTCGTTGCCGGCAGATGAATGGGACGCCATCACGCTGAACTATACCTCCGGTACGACCGGAAACCCGAAGGGCGTCGTCTACCACCACAGGGGTGCCGCCCTGAACGCGCAATCGGATATTCTGGACTGGGACATGCCGAAACACTCGGTGTACCTGTGGACCCTGCCGATGTTTCACTGCAACGGGTGGTGTTTCCCATGGGCCATGGCGGCCAATGCCGGGGTTTCGGTCTGCCTGCGTGCAGTGCGGGATGAGCCGATCTATGCCGCGTTCCGAGAGGAGAAAGTAACCCATTTCTGCGGTGCCCCCATTGTTCTGAACATGCTGGCCAATGCCCCGGACCACCTCAAGGTTTTTGATCATCCCATCAAGGTGATGACCGCCGGTGCGCCGCCGCCAGCCGCCGTCATCGAAAAGATGGAGGCCATGGGCGTCGAAGTGACCCATGTTTACGGGCTGACCGAGACTTATGGCCCTTCGGTTGTCTGTGCGTGGAAAGAGAAATGGAATGAGAGGGGCGCGGATGAACGCGCTGCGCTGAAGGTGCGGCAGGGTGTGAAATACACGGCGCTGTCCGGCCTGATGGTCGCGGATCCGGAAACACTGGAACCTGTTCCGGCCGATGGCGAAACCATGGGTGAGATTTTCATGCAGGGCAACGTCGTGATGAAAGGGTACCTGAAAAACCCGGATGCCACGGACAAGGCGTTCCGGGGCGGTTGGTTCGCTTCGGGCGATCTTGGGGTGATGCATCCCGACGGCTATGTCGCGTTGAAGGACCGATCCAAGGACATCATCATTTCGGGGGGCGAAAACATCTCATCCGTCGAGGTTGAGGGGATCCTTTACAAGCATCCCGCCGTGATGGAGGCGGCAGTGGTCGCGCGCCCGGATGACAAGTGGGGCGAAACACCCTGTGCATTTGTCGAACTGAAGCCGGGCAGGGAAGCAACTGAGGCTGAAATTATCACTTTCTGCCGGGACAACATGGCCCATTTTAAAGCGCCCAAAACGGTAGTTTTCGGCGCATTGCCCAAGACCTCGACCGGCAAGATCCAGAAATTCAAGCTGCGCGATCAGGCGCGAGAGCTCTCTTAGGTCCTGGCGTCATCGAAAATGGACAGATCGAGAGGCAGCATCTCTCCCATCCAGATCGCGCGGTCACGGTGATCGCTCAGATGGTCGCCGGTCTCGGGGTGGGTGAACACGGTCAAACCCCTGCGGTTTATCATAAGCCAGGGAATGACCTGGTCGAATGTCTCCGGCCCAAAGCCCAACTGGCAACTCCACCGGGGGTGGGGGCCGACATTGCGCGCATGCATTCGGCCCACCTGAACGGGAAACAGGCGCGCGGCTTCTTCACAGACAAGCCGGGCAGATTCCTGTGTATCCGCGTCAAAATAGACATGGGCGTGATAGCCGGTAATTTCAGTCATATAGGGCCTCGATCATCATTCACTGGCCAAAGTGTACCGGCTGCACGGCTTCCTAGCCATCCTTGTCAAACACACAGAGACTGTGCGCTGAATCAGGCTGGGGCGTGCGCGTCAGGATATGCCGCTGCAAACGCCGGGTGTTTGGTGCACGCGGCCTCAACTTGCAGGATTCGGGGCATTCCGCTCAGGTCGACCTGCCAGCGGCGCGCATTGTACATCTGCGGCATCAGGCACAGATCGGCCAGACCGGGCGCGTCTCCGGTGCAATACGGGGATTGATCGAACCCGCCCAGCAGGTCTTCAAACGCCAGCAGACCGGGGCGAATGAAATGACGCATCCAGTCGTCGGGCATGTCACCGGCCCCGCCGCTCAGCGTGGTGGCATGGCGCGCGACGGAAAGATTGCAGACGGGATGCAGGTCGACGGCAATGGAATGCGCCAGGGCCTGAACTTTGGCACGTTTGCCTGCGTCAGCTGGCAGCAGCCCCAGATTTCGCGTTTGATCGAGATACTCAAGGATTGCCAGAGACTGGGTCAGCCGCAGGCCGTCAATCTCCAGAACAGGAACGAAACCCTGCGGATTCCGGGACAGGTGGGCCTTGGATTTATGTTCGCCCGCAACCAGATCGACGATTTCCGACCGATAGGGGATGCCAGCCAGATTAAGGGCGATCCGAACCCGGTAGCTGGCCGATGACCGCCAGTAGTCATAAAGAACGACGTCACTCATCCTCGTCTCCGCTGCCAAATCACCCCTGCTCCTTTTTTGCCCATATGCTGAATTGGTTGAGGCCGTCCCTGACGGAGACCTGTGGGGACCAGTTCAGCAGGCGGCGTGCCTTCGAGATATCGGCCAGAGCATAGCGAATGTCGCCGGCGCGGAAATCGCCGGTGACTTGGACGCCGTTGCGCGCGTCCCCGACAAGGTCGATCAGTTGCCGGGCCACGTCGATGATGGTCGCCGCCTCGCCTGCGCCGATATCCACGATCTGATCCGAGAAGCTGTCCAGCGCGACGGTGCTGGCAAAGGCGCGCACAACGTCGTCGACATAGATAAAATCGCGGGTGATGTCGCCGTCCTCGAAGATGTTGAGCGTCTTGCCCTGCATGATCTAGTCGGCAAAGATCGAGATCACGCCGGTATAGGGGTTCGACATGGACTGCCCCGGGCCATAGACGTTCTGCAGGCGCAGAATGCCGACCTCGGTCGGGGTGCCCCAGAAGGCCTGGGTCAGCAGGTATTCCTGCATCAGCTTGGTCGAGGCATAGATCGAGGCGGGTGCCACCGGGCAGGTATCGGCATTGGTCGGCACCGGTGTCAGGGTTTCGCCGCTGGCCGATTTCGGCAGGAAGTCTCCGTTCGACATGTCCTGGCTGGTGCGGGCGACCGCAGGCACAAGGACGTTGTTGGCGTCCACGCAGGCGCCCTCGCCATAGACGCTGCGCGAGCCGGTCAGAATGATGCGGCGTACCGGGGTATCGGCCGCGCGCACCGCCTCGATCAGGTTGGTGGTGCCGATGATGTTGACCTCGTTGTACCGGGTCGGGTGGTCAAAGGACTGGCCGGTGCCGGTTTCGGCGGCCAGGTGGAAGATGAACTCGGGCCGGACCTGCGACATGGCGCGCTGCATGTCGTCGCGCGAACGCACGTCGCCCACGATCATCCCGGCGCCCGAGGATTTGGCGATCCTGAAATTGGTCTCGTTCTGGAAATGAACCTGTGGGTGCAGCGAGTCGAAAATCGTGACGTCATGCCCTTGCTGAACAAGTTCAGCGCTCAGCCGCGACCCGATAAAACCCGCGCCCCCCGTGATCAGAATCTTCATTAAGCTATCCACCATGTCTACAGATGGCGCGTCACTAGTTCATTCAGGCGAATTTCGCAATGTAGCCCGGATGTGCCGGGTGCAACCGGCCTGAAAATTCAACGTCTCAGGCGTTGTCCTGGAGCCGGCAGGTGCCGGCATGTGTTGAGGCAGGTGAGCCCAAATACTAGCTACACGGCAAGTGCATTTAGGTTTTAAATGCCCCGCATGACCGGAGCACGTCCGCCACAAAAAGTTCAACGGCCTGTCTGTGCAGGCTGGAAGATCGCGTTGCGAGGTAGAATGTCGAGGTCCAGTGCAGTCTTTCAGGCGCAAGTTCTCTCAGACGGCCGTTTTGCCCAAGGCCTTCCACAAAGTGAACAGGCAGCGGCCCCAGAAAATGGCCGGTTTCAATCAATGTCGCCATCGCCTCCATATTCGCCACGACCGCTTTGGATTCCTGGGATTGCAGTTCTGGCGATACCAGCATGCCGTAGGACCGCTGGCAAATCTGATGTTGCGAGATGACGTCGAGATCGATCTTGTTGTCGGGCTGGTCGTACAATGGATGGTCTCGGCCGCAGTAGAGCCGATGTTCTTCCTGACACAGTTCGTAATAGGTCAGTTCGGCAACCTGATTGCGAAATGGCGCAATTGCCACATGCAGTTCCCCGGTCAGCAACCGTTGCGTCAATTCTGTTGGTGAGGCAACGACGACTTCCAACTGCACCTCGTTTGGCCGATCCAGAAATCGCTTGAGGGCTTCTGCCAGGTTCAGCTCGGCCAACGAGTTGACAGCGTCCACGACGCCGATCCTCAAATCGCCGGCTATCGTATTTCGAAGCCCCAGCAGTTCGGCATCAAAATCACGCGCGCTCCGCAATATGTCTTTGGCCTTTTTGTAAGCAATCTCGCCGCGTTCCGTCAGCCAGAAACCGCCGCGCCCCCGTTCGCAGACCCGGTAACCCAGCGCAGCTTCCAGGTCGCGGATTCGGATGCTGATGGCTGATTGGGTGATACCTAGCGCATATTGCGCATCGGTGAATCCACCGCAATCGACCACGGCAACAAAAGTCTCCAGAAGTGTATTTCTCAGCAGTTTCAACGATCAGCCCTCACTGAGGTCATTGCATGAAGAATCCTTATGTCAACATTTACAGTATGATATTTTTTAATGAAAGGAACCGTGATGTGATCTCCCTCAGAAGCAACTGACTAAGCGAAACGGGAGGATATTCGCGTGGCTTTTACTCTTAGTACCCTAAGAACAACTGCGGCCGCCGCGCTGCT
Organism: Ruegeria sp. AB8; assembly: GCF_056542605.1. Classification (NCBI taxonomy): domain Bacteria; kingdom Pseudomonadati; phylum Pseudomonadota; class Alphaproteobacteria; order Rhodobacterales; family Roseobacteraceae; genus Ruegeria; species Ruegeria sp. AB8. The sequence continues at coordinate 49,403 of NZ_JBQGAB010000005.1, read as the reverse complement.
CGGGCTGGCGCCCATTGGTGTGCTGGCGGAAGACTGGAAATTCGCCATCGAGGAAATTCCGGGCTCGATCATGGATGCCTATGCGCAGGAGTTCAAATCCCGCATCGAAACCGCGACGAATGGTGACGTGACCGTGACCGTCTATCCTATGGGCACGCTGGGCACGCCGACAGAAACAGTCGAGCAGGCCGCCGATGGCATCATCCAATTCACCAATGTCTCGATCGGCAACTTGGGCACTGTTGTGCCGGAAAGCCAGGTGTTCCTGCTGCCCTACCTGCTGCCGTCCGACCCGGCTGCAATCTCGAACATCCTGAGCAGCTCGGAAACCATATACGGCCCGATGAATGATGATTTCCGCCAGCGCGGTCTGGAAGTTCTGACGATGTATTCCGAAGGCCCGCAGGTCTGGACCACCAACCGCGAGATCCGCACGCCTGAAGACTTCGACAACTTCAAGATGCGCGTGATGGTGTCGCCGATCCTGCTGGAAACCTACAAGAACATGGGTGCAAGCCCGACGCCGCTGCCGTTTGGCGAAGTGTTCGGGGCGCTGCAACTGGGTGCTGTTGATGGTCAGGTCAACCCGATCCCGACCATCGAAGAGATGAAGTTCTATGAAGTCACCAGCCACCTGATCTGGGCTGGCGAGCAGGAGCTCGTCACCACAGTTGTGGCCGGTTCGGACTGGTTTGAAACCCTCAGCCCGGACCGCCAGCAGCTGGTACGTGACACCATGGCCGACATGACCGGGTTCATCGATGGCGTTGTCACCGACTTCAACCAGCAGCGTCTGGACATCATCAAGGAAGCCAAGCCTGACATCGGTCTGGTTGTTCTGACCGAAGAAGAGCGTGATGCGTTCCGCGCGCGCAGCACCGACACCTCGGCGACTTTTGTTGATACCGTCGGTTCCCGCGGCCAGGAGTTGCTGGACGCGCTGCAGGCGGAATTGGCTACCAACTAACCTCTCCCCAACCACTCATATAAAACGTCCTCACGCGTATTGCGCGTGAGGCTTCAAAAAGGGAGGACTTCATGCACAGCGGCACTACCACTCCCTTCGGCTTTCTGGGAAAGATCGACGCCGTCATCGGACGGATCGAAGTCTGCATCCTGGGCTGGGGGATCATCCTGATGGCCTTGAACACAATCGTCAATGTCTTTGGCCGGTATGTGTTCAACCAGTCCATCTATTTCTCTGAGGAACTGAACGAGTTCCTGATCGTCATCGTCACCTTCATGGGGCTGGGCTATGCCACCCGCAAGGGTATCCACATCCGCATGTCGGCGATCTATGACGCATTGCCGATCAAACTGCGCAAGGGTCTGATGGTGGTGATTGCCGCCACCACCGCAGTCGTCATGGCGGTACTGGCCTGGTACGCGCTTGAATATGTTCAGAAAGTCGCCTCGCGCGGGCGGATAACCCCGGCGCTGCAGCTGCCGCTGTACCTGACCTATGTCTGGGTGGTGATCGGACTTGCGCTGGCTTCATTCCAATACCTGCTGACCGCGATCCGCAACCTGAATTTCGCCGAGGAGGAGGTCTACGTCTCGTACCTAGAGGTCGACAGCTACGAAGACCCCGAGACCGCGGCGGCCATCAAGAAATTCGAAGATTCCAAGGAGGCAGGCAAATGACCGAGTTGATGCTGGTCGTCATGATCGTCCTGCTGCTGGCAGGCTTCCCGATGAAAATGCCGCTGATCTCGGCGGCGGTGCTTGGGTTTCTCGTCTATTTCCCAGACATGAACATGCAGATTCTGATCCAACAGATGATCGGGGGTGTGAAACCGGCTGCGCTGATCGCGGTGCCGATGTTCATTCTGGCCGCTGACATCATCACACGCGGTCATTCCGCCAACCGGCTGATTGACCTGGTGATGAGCTTCATGGGTCATATCAAGGGCGGGCTGGCCATCTCGGTTACGTCTGCCTGCGCACTGTTCGGCGCGGTTTGTGGCTCGACACAGGCGACGGTTGTGGCCATCGGCGGCGCGATGCGCCCCCGGATGCTGAAATCGGGCTACAGCGACAGTTTCTCGATCGGTCTGATCGTGAACGCCGCCGACCTTGCCTATCTGATCCCGCCGTCGATCGGCATGATCATTTATGGCGTCGTGTCAGGCACTTCGATCTCGCAACTGTTCATCGCGGGTATCCTGCCAGGGCTGCTGATCCTGGCGCTGTTCTCGGCCTATTGCATGGTCTACGCCTATCGCCATGACATCCCCGTGCTGCCGCGCGAGGGCTGGGTGCAGCGTTTTACCGCCCTGCGCAAAGCGCTATGGCCGATGGGTTTTCCAGCGATCATCGTGGGCGGTATCTATGGCGGCGTCTTTTCCCCGACCGAAGCTGCTGCGATTTGCGTTCTCTATGCGGTCGTGCTGGAGGTCGTGATCTTCCGCTCGATCAAAATCGGAGATCTTTTCGATATCGCGCTGTCCACCGGTGCCATCACCTCGGTCGTTTTCATCCTGATTGCGGCAGGCGCGGCGTTCAGTTGGACGCTCAGCTTTGCGCAGGTACCGCAGACCATCATCGCAGCATTGGGTCTGGAAAGCGCCAGCCCGCTGATGGTGCTACTCGCAGTCAACGTGGCCTTCTTTGTTGGCTGCATGTTTGTGGACTCGATCGTGGTGATCCTGATCCTGGTTCCGATCTTCGCGCCTATGATCAAGGCCAGCGGGCTGGACCCGGTTCTGGTCGGTGTGCTGATCACGCTGCAGGTTGCCATCGGAGCGGCGACGCCACCCTTTGGCTGCAACCTGTTCACCGCCATCGCGGTCTTCCGCCGCCCCTTTGTCGAGGTGGTACGCGGAGTACCCCCGTTCCTGATCATCCTTTTGATCGTGACGGGCTTGCTGATAACCTTCCCTCAAATCGCCCTGTTCCTGCCGGAACTGGCCTATCGCTAAACCATAAGAAACGGAGAAAATCATGTCGGGACATGGTTATGAAGCTGGTCGCCTGAATCTGCCTTTTGTCGGCATCTCGACCTTTGGCAAGAAACCTTATGTCGAGAACTGGGACGAGATTGACGCCGATGTGGCGATCCTTGGCGCGCCATTCGATTTCGGCTGTCAGTTCCGCTCGGGCGCACGGTTCGGGCCACGCTCGGTGCGCGAGGCATCGACCCTGTTCAGCTTTGGTCACGCGGGAGCTTATGATCACGAGGATGACGCCACCTATCTGGGCAGCGACGTGCGCATCGTCGATCTGGGGGATGCCGATATCATCCACACCAAGACCGAGGAAAGCCACGCCAACATCGAATACGGCGTCAGGAAAATCCTCGATGCCGGCGCGATCCCTGTCACCATCGGCGGCGACCATTCGGTCAATATTCCCTGCATCAACGCATATAGGGACGACTGCGCCAAAAACGGACCGATCCACGTGATCCAGATCGATGCGCATCTGGACTTCGTCGACGAACGGCACGGTGTCACCGTTGGCCATGGCAACCCGATGCGCCGCGCCATCGAAAAGGACTATGTCTCGGGCATGACCCAACTGGGCATCCGCAACGTGTCCTCGACCGCGAAAGAAGGTTATGACGATGCGCGGGCGCGCGGATCGGACATCCTGTCGGTGCGGCAGGTTCGCAAGCTGGGCGTCGAAGGCGTTCTGGATCGCATCCCGGAAGGCAGCCGGTACTATGTCACCATCGATATCGACGCTTTCTGCCCGTCGATTGCGCCGGGTACAGGAACACCCAGCCATGGCGGGTTCCAGTATTATGATGTTCTGGAAATCCTGCAGGGCCTCAGCAAACGCGGCGACGTGGTCGGCATCGATCTGGTCGAGGTCGCGCCTGCTTATGACCCCTCTGAAAGCACACAGATCCTGGCAGCCCAATTGTTACTGAACTTTATCGGGTTCATTTTCCACAACAGAAAATAGGCTCCCTCCCATGGCGTTTTCTGATGCCGTGACACGCCGGCGCGCTGACAACAAACGTCGCGTGCCGGTTTGGACCGTTCCCATAATGCATTGACGGTTGCGCGGCTTGAACCAAGGCCCCTTTGCATCCTCGGACGATCGGTTCGGGAAGTGGAGCGAATCTCAAGATGTGCGACTCTAAGGGCGTGCAGTGTTTGTTCAATCCCCGGGAAAGCTATGGCCTGACTTACGAAACGTTTCGTTCATCAAGAAACTTCATCGTATTTTCCAGGCCTTGTCGCATGTGGTCTTCAAGGTGATCCAGCATGTCATCCAAGCTGTCCCCGTTGGCTAGCTGAATATACTTGTCGTGGGACTCATGGAGCGGGCCGCCACGCCCATGCGCCTTTTGATGCATGGCAAAGTAGAACTGCAAGTTGGGTTTCAGACGTTCCCAGCTTTGCAACAGCAGGGTATGCCCCGACAGTTCGTAGCACCAAGAATGAAGATGCATTTCGGCCATGATCGCGCCGTATGGATCATTGTTCGAGATGCAATCGCATAGCTTGTTGTTTCGCATCTGCAGGTCGGCGAGGCTGATCAGATCGCGCTTGTCCCAGCAGAACTGGAAGGCCATCTTCTCGAGCCCGGTGCGAAACGAATAGATTTCATCCAGATCAACCGGATCCAATGTACGCAGGAACGTTCCGCGGAAAGGCAGATAGACCAGAAGCCCGATCTCGCTCAATTGAACCATGGCCTCGCGAAGCGTTGCGCGGCTTACGTCCAATTGGGCGGCAACTTGTGTTTCAAGCAGCTTTGCACCCGGATCCAGATTGCCGGTCAGGATCAGTCTCTGGAGACGCTCCAGTGTTCTGTCTTTCAGCGTGTCGCCGGATTTTTCTGGTGAGGATTCTTTCCGTGTCATTTCGATCCCGTTGGTGGAACACCCGATGGGCGGAAGGCGAGATTACTTCTTTAAGCCAGGATAGCCAGAAAAATGACCGAAGCTGAACTTTCTATTCCGGTTCGACGGCTGGCTGCGGTGTTTGGAAACTTAAGTTAGTTCGAATATGCAGTATTGTCGACAATTATACAAATTGTCGACAATATGAAAATCCTGCTGTAGTGTCATGCCAGGTGGGGATTCGAAAAGCGCGAAACCTGGCTGCGATTGCCCACCCCATCGGCAAGAACAGTTCATCCGGTCCGGAACCGGGATGACGCAACAGGTGAAAAGGGAGAAATTCATGTTGTCGACCGGCGTTCTCAAACGGAAAATGCACTCGGGGCTCGCGGTGATTGGCGCCGCTGCGCTGCTGTCGGGCGCTCCGGCAAAAGCCGAAGAGTTCCTGACCATCGGCACGGGCGGTGTTACCGGCATCTATTACGCCGTTGGCGGCGGCATCTGCCGGCTGGTCAATCAGGGACGGAAAGAGCACGGCATTCGCTGCTCGGTCGAGAGCACCGGCGGTTCGGTCTACAATCTGCGCACGATGCGTGAAGGTGAACTGGAGATGGGCATTGTGCAATCGGACTGGCAGTTCCACGCCCTGAACGGAACCAGCTTATTCGAAGAAGATGGTCCGGATTCTGAGCTTCGCAGCCTGTTTTCTCTGCATCCGGATACGGTCATCATCGCCGCGCGCAAGGATACGGGGATCGAGTCGCTGGACGATCTTGGCGGTCGGACTATCAATCTGGGCAATCCCGGCTCTGGTACGCGAGGGACGGCAGAGGTTCTGGTAGACGCGTTGGGTTGGGATATGAATCACTTCGGGCTGGTGACCGAGTTGAAGTCCGCAGAACAATCCGCAGCGTTGTGCGACAACACCATCGAGGCGTTTCTGATGGTCGCTGGGAACCCGGTGGCCAACGTTCTGGAAGCCGCCACAACCTGCGACATCAACATCATTCCGGTTGAAGGCGAAGCCGTGCAGGCTCTGGTCGAGAGCAAACCCTATTACGGTAACGTCACCATTCCGGGTGGTCTGTACCGCGGCGTAGATGGAGACGTTCCGTCCTTCGGTCTTCCGTCCACCTTCGTGACATCCTCGGACGTGCCGGAAGAAACCGTCTACGTGATGGTCAAGGCGGTCTTTGACAACTTTGATGCCTTCAAGTCGTTTCACCCGGCCTTTGCCAACCTCAAGAAAGAGGAGATGGTCGTAAACGGACTGTCCGCACCGATGCACCCCGGTGCAGAGCGCTATTTCCGCGAAGTCGGGTTGTTAAACTAACCACCTTTACCAGGGCGGCGGCCATCGCCGCCTCTGCACCACCTAAACCCAGCGTCCAGCTACGAGCGAAGATATGAGCGAGCAATCCCTGAGCCATTCCACCCATGACGCGCAGGAAGATCTGCGCAATCGGGACATCAAGATCTTTCTCAACGGCAGGATCGTACCGCGCAGCGAAGCCATGGTGTCCGTCTACGATTCCGGCTTCATGCTGGGTGATGGGATGTGGGAGGGGCTGCGGCTTTATGACGGTGTATGGGCGTTTTTTGACGAACACATGGATCGGTTTTTTAACAGCTGCAAGGCCGTCTCGATTGATGTTGGCATGAGCAAGGCCGAAGTCCTGCAGGCGCTGAACGATACTGCCAAGGCCAACGGTATGACAACGGACGCACATTGCCGGTTCATGGTGACCCGGGGGCCAAAGGACAAGCCGTTTCAGCATCCCGGGTTGTCACGGTCCGGGCCCACGGTAGTTGCAATCGTCGAGCACTCGAAACCCGCGGACAGCCTGATGAGCCAGGGCATCCGGCTGGCCACCGTGCCTCAGGTGCGGGGGCTGCCGATGAGCCAGGACGCCAAGTATAACAGCCACTCGAAACTGAACTGCGTCATAGCATGTCTGCAGGCCGAGCAGGCGGGTGCCGACGAAGCCCTGATGCTGGACCCTCATGGCTTTGTGAACACCACGAACGCATGCAACTTTCTCATCGTGCGCCGTGGCGAGGTTTGGACCTCCACCGGAGACTACTGCATGAACGGGGTGACGCGCCAAAAGGTCATCGACCTGTGCCATGCCAACGACATCCCTGTGTTCGAAAAGAACTACTCGATATACGAAGCCTATGGTGCCGACGAGGCATTCCTGACAGGTACTTTCGGCGCCCAGACACCCGTCGCGTCAATTGATGGAAAAAAAATCGGTGAACATGAAGGTGCCGGTCCAATGACCCGTCGCATCCGAGAGCTCTACAAGCAGCTTGTGCAGCGAAATGTTCGCCATCAAGCCGGTTGCCCCGACTAAGCGGAGAGCATTGAGAGCGACCTGGCCAAACTGTTGCTTTTTTCGGTTTGCAAAGTGCGCACCGCCTTCCAAACGAGAGATGCTGAGGAAGGGGAACCTGCAAAATCACAGCGGACATTGCCCGCCCACATGGCCTCCAGAGTGAGAGAGAGGCATGTTCTTCCAACAGCAACTTGGCGTTATCCGCGTCTTTGATCAGAGCGGCATCGAACATGCCTTTGAGATCAGAACCCTCAGTCCGGGTATCCCAAGCAACGACGGCTCGTAAACACCGGACTGTTCAAAGTAGGGAAACTAGAGCATCCACTCGACCGGCAGCCACCTTACGACCGCCGTCAACGCGCGCTGGAAGCTGCTGGTTTCCGGTTCCGTCATGTGAACGGTGACTGTCCCGTCTTTTTCTTCTTGCAGCCAGATCACCTCACCGTTGTCGGCCAGTTCAACACGGTACGCGAATTCGGGCCTGTTCAGTTGATCGGCAAGCGATGCCGCAATCGCAGGGCTTTCGACCAGCAATCCCATTTCGGTATTGAGACGCGCAGATCTGGGGTCAAGGTTATAGGAACCGATAAACACCCGCTTTCCATCGGACCCAAAGACCTTCGCGTGTAAACCCGATGCTGATCCGGCCAGTATCTCGGGCAGGCTTCGGTCGCGATGTTCCTGCCGTAACGCCCGAAGTTCCAGCAATTCGACACCGCTGTTCAGCAGGCCATCCCTGTATCGCATATAGGCCGCATGAACCGGCATAACGTCCGTGGCGTCCAGCGAGTTGGTCAGAACGCGGACCTTAACGCCGGACTTCGCCAACCCTTCCAGAATGTCAGCCCCTCTTTCACCGGGAATAAAATACGCCGACACAAGGTCCAGCGAGGTTTCAGAGCCTTGTGCGAATTCGATCAGCCGTTCCACGATCAGGTCTTCGCCTTTGACTTCGCCAAGGCCTTTTGCCGGGTCGTCAGCAAAAAGGGTGATTTCGCTCCATTCGAACTTCAGATCATGTGCGGCTATTTGATCGGTCAGCGCATTTTCCTGGATTGCCTTTTGGTAGCCCGCGCCAACGGCAGTCTGTCGCGCAGCGTCCGCCGTGGATTGAAGGCTTTGTTCCGCCGGAGGCCCAAGAAAGAGGTCGGCGTCGTAGGATGAACCGCTGTTCCAGTAAGAATCGAAGGATTGCGAAACCTCGTCCACGATCGGACCAATGGCTATTGCGTCCACGTCCAGGTAGTGGGTTCCAGCGCCGTAATCGAAGTAAATGTCGCCGACATTGCGGCCCCCGACAATCGTTGCCACACCGTCCACTGTCATTGATTTGTTGTGCATGCGTCGATTCAGGCGGCCGAAGTCAAAAGCATATGACAGGAGTTTGGGGTTTCTCAGCGTGAACGGATTGAAAATACGCACATTTGCGGTCGGTAGGGCATCGAGTTCGGCAAGATAACTGTCCATTCCGGATATGCCGCTATCGTCGACCAGCAACCTGACCCGCACGCCGCGCTCGGCCGCCGACCTAAGCTCATCCAGCAGCATCACGCCCGTGACGTCATCTTGCCAGATGTAGTACTGAGCATCGATTGAGGAAACCGCCTCTCTCGCGAGGATGGCCCGGGCCGCGAAAGCCACGCGCCCATTGCCCAAAGGCCGAATTCCGTCCCGCCCGGGATTCCGTTCGAGAGCGTTTTTGATCGTCTCCCCCAAGGGTCCGGTCCAGTCCGCATCTTGCTTCAGCGTTCGCTCAGAGAAATTCTCTTCAGGAAGCGGAAACGCCAGTCTTAACCCGACTACGGCGATTGCGATCACCACCACTGCAATCAAACAAATCCTGATCAGCCGCATTCAGGGTCCCTTGTTGTGCGCGCCGGATTGGCCTTGTTGCCAAGATTGACCTATTGGAACTTGGGTTTTCAAGAGAATAGATCGAAGCAAGTGGTTTAGCGACATGCTGTGACTGCCTTTGGGCGGAATCAGACCATCGCGCTAAGTTCCGGACTCTGAGGAAGGATGCGGATCTCAGGCAAAGTGAGGATCAGCGCATCGAACAACAGGATCGTTCACTCGAATTTCGGCACGGATTGCGCTTGAGGCTTTGCAGGGCGAACGGACGATCACTGGCGGGCTTTGCGCCTCATGAAACAGGTTTTTAACGCGGCCAATGCCGAATCCATTTCTTCCTCGGAATACCCGCAAAAGCCAAGGATCAGGCCATTGTGGGCCGAACCTTTGACTGAGAACCGTGATAGCGGCTGCGCTGTGACGCCCGACTCTGATGCGCGCATGGAAATTTCGGTATCTTCGAAGCCATCGTTGAGGTGCAACACGACCTGCATACCCGCCTGGTGGTTGATGAAGTGCCCATAATCCGAGAAATCGTGCCTGAGCCGCTCCAGAAGATATTTCCGCCGGTCATCGTATATCCGACGCACCCGGCGCAAGTGTCGGTAAAATTCCCCTGACTTCATGAACTCGGCCAGCGCCTGTTGGGGCATATAGCTTGCTTTCAGCCCGAAACGCCTCAACGTTGTTCGGAAACGGTCAATCAGGACTTCGGGGACGATGACATATCCCAACCGAAGTGAATTAGAGAATACCTTGGAGAAACTGCCGACATAGATTGCTCGGTTCAGACTATCAAATCCCGCCATGGCAGGGATCGGGCGGCCCGCATACCGGAATTCGCTGTCGTAGTCGTCTTCGAGAACCCACGCGTCATTTCGTTGCGCCCATGCCAGGAAATCCAGCCGACGGCTTGGCGACATGGCCCCACCAAGCGGGTACTGATGAGACGGCGTCAACACGGCAAGCTTTGGCACGGTGCGCTGTTCGGGCAAACGGGCACCACTTTCATCCACGTCCAGATAGGTTGGCGCAAGCCCCTGGGCGTCGGCAAGCTGGCGAACGGGCAGATAGCCCGGGTTTTCCAGGCCGACGATCTCGCCTTTGCCAACCAGACTGCGCAAACAAATCTCGATTGCATCGATTGAGCCGGCGGTTACGATGATCTGATGCGGCGAGGCATCGATCCCACGCCACTCTGATACATGTGCGGCGATGGCTTCGCGCAGATCGCTGTTTCCAAAACTGGAACTCCCGACCAGCATGGCCTCAGGATTTGTTCGGCAGACGCGGGCAACCGCCTTGGCCCACTGCCGGTGCGGGAACAATCGCATGTCCGGATAGCTGGCCTCGAAAGGGATCGGAGTTTTGATTTGTTTATCGGCGGATCGGGTCCCTGTGCGGCTTCCCTGTTTCGTCAATTCAACCTCACCCAAAGCACAAATGAAGTAGCCCGACCCTTGCAGGCTGTTCAGATAGCCTTCGGCAACCAGTTGTTCATAGGCTGTCACGATGGTCGAACGCGACACCCCAAGTTCAGTGGCAAACACGCGGGTTGGCGGCAGTTTTGTACCCTCGGCCAGATCGCCGGAAATGGCGCGGTCTCGGATAGCGGCACAGATCTGCTCGAAGACCGGTGTCTTCGCGGACCGGTCGATGGAAAAGGCAAGCCAGGGTGTTTGCTTCATATTGGTATGCTCATTTTTGTCTATTTTGGACATTAATGAACGTCCAAAATCATGACAATCGATTCCCGACCAAAAACACCTTGAGGACGCCGCCATGACAGTGCGTAGAAATGAATACGGCCAGCTGATCGGCATGGCCTTGCCCAAGTGGGCAGGCGCCGAGCACCCCGGACACAAGGGAATGGCCGGGCGCTATGCGCGCTTGATCTCTCTGGATCCGTTGACGCACACAAAAGAACTGTTCGAGGCGTTCAGCCAGGATCGATCAGGAAAAATCTGGACCTACAACTTCATTGGGCCGTTTAACACCGCCTCGAGACTCAGGGCTTGGACCAAAGATGCCAGCGGCGTTGACGCGCAACCCTATTTTGCTGTGATCAATCAGGAAACCGGCAAGGCGTCAGGGATTGCCAGCTTTATGCGCATCCAGCCCGAACATGGCGTGATCGAGATCGGCGGCATCACTTTCGCACCCGGTTTGCAACGCACAAGGGTTGCGACCGAAGCGATATACCTGATGATGCGGCGCGCCATGACCGAACTGGGCTATCGCCGCCTGGAATGGAAATGCGACGCGCTGAACACACCCTCTCGGGCAGCGGCAGAGCGTTTTGGTTTTCGGTTCGAAGGTGTGTTCCAACAGGCAGCCACGTACAAGGGCCGCAACCGTGACACCGCTTGGTATGCGCTTTTGGATCGGGAATGGGAACCCGTCCAGCGTGGTTTCCAGACGTGGCTTGCACCGGAAAACTTCGATGAACATGGCCGGCAGCACCGGAAGCTCTCGGACCTGATCGCGCTGGAACGCGCCAGTTTCTACAAAGCGGAGAACGTCGCATGAACCGACTGACCATGTTCGCCCTGTTTTACACCGCCAGTTTCCTTCAGGCGGGTGCCTATGGCCTCACGTTCATGTTGCCGCGCCTGTTCGAGACCTTTGGGGCCAATGAGAAAGTGGTGGGCATAATGTTGTTCGTTACCACCATCGCCACGCTGATCACTGTCTATTATGCCGGGCATCTGTCAGACAGGTTCGGGCGCCTGCGCACGCTTGGCGTGGCCTGTCTGTCCATCGCGGCCGCGCTGACCGCCTATGGCCTCGCCGAAGGTGTCGGGGCGCTTCTGATCTTTGCCAGCATCGCGATCGGCTTTGGCTGGGGACTTACCTACGCGCTGTCGCCCATCGTTCTTACCCGATTGGTCACGACCGCTGAACGGGTTCGTTATTTTGCCATTCTGTCGGTGGCCTTGATGGCCGGGTTCGGCCTGTCGCCGGTCATGGCGTCGATGATGGAAAAAGCCGGCATGACGGTGAACACCGCGTTCTTTGTCACGGCCGCGCTGTGCGCTTTGGCCGGCGCTATCTTCTTTGCCCTCATCAAGCCTGTTCGCGCTCATTCCGAGGGCTCCGGCCCCGAGCTGCGTTCCTCCCTCTCGCTGGCCGGCGTCGCCGCTATCATGCGCTCGCGTGCGCGACTGCCGGTGATCATGGTCTGCCTTGGCGCGTCGGTCTTTGCCGGGATGAACAACTTTCAGACCGTCTTTGCGGATGAGCGTGGACTGGATTACGCCGATTATTTCCTGGTCTACACGGTCACTGTCGTGTTGTTCCGGGTGGTGCTGGCGCGGTTCAAAGGCGGGCGCAATCCCTACGTGACGATCGCCACCCTGCAATACGTGATGTTCGGGTCCGTTGTGCTGTTCATCGGGATCGGCAGCAATGTCCCGATGTATCTGGTCGTCGCCTTCCTGTTCGGCATCGGATACGGAGTAAGCTATCCGATCCTGGCAGCGATGGCAGCCAATGATGCCGACCAGGACCTTTTGCCCCAGACACTTCAGTTTTTTGCTCTTTCCTACTTCATTGGCATCTTCGGCTTCCCACTGGTGGCGGGATGGATGATCGTCGAATTGGGCAGCTTAGCACTTCTGATCCTGGTGGCCGCCCTGGCCGGGATCGAGGCAACCATGGCGGCACTACGCGGCGCGCAGCAACGCAAGGCTATTCCGGTCAGCACATGACCCGGATTGCCGAGAACCTTGCGGCGGTGCAAGCCCGGATCACCCGCGCTTGTATCGCCTGCAACCGAAACCCTTCGGAGGTGACGCTGCTGCTGGCGACCAAGACGCAACCGGCAGCACGGGTCCTTGAAGCCATGGCGCACGGCTCCTTCCTGACGGGCGAGAACCGCGTGCAGGAACTTGTCGAGAAATCACCGGCTCTGGCCGGGCACAGGATAGAACGGCATCTGATAGGGCACCTGCAATCGAACAAGGCGGGCAAGGCGTTGGAACATGTCACCTGCGTGCAGTCCGTCGATCGGCTGTCGATTGCCGAAAAGCTGAATCGCCTGTGCGAGGTTCGAGAACGGGAGTTAGATGTTTTCCTGCAATTCAACACATCGGGCGAGGCCAGCAAGTTCGGCATGGATCCAGCCGACGCCATATCATTTGCCCGTGCCGCGGCTGCACTACCCAACCTGCGGGTGTGGGGCTTGATGACGGTTGGTTTGCTGGCCCCGCACCCGGTTCTGTCCCGCGATAGTCTGCGCGACTTGCGCCTGTTGCGGGACAAGATCACATCCGAAGATATCGACGACGTGGACCTGCGCCACCTGTCGATGGGCATGAGCACGGATCTGGAGATTGCTATTCAGGAAGGTTCAACCATGCTTCGCATCGGGACTGACGTTTTCGGAAAACGAAACCTGCCGCCGGGAACCTTTTGGCCCGAAAAAGAATGGGAGTATCTGGCATGATTGCAGTCATCTTCGAGGTTGAAATCGCCGACGGGCGAAAACAGGACTATCTGGACGTTGCCGCAGACCTGAAGCCGCTGCTGGAGCAGGTGGATGGGTTCATATCCGTCGAACGCTTTCAAAGCCCGACCAATCCCGGAAAACTGCTGTCACTTTCATTCTTTAGGGATGAGAAGGCTGTTGAAGCTTGGCGCAATCTGCCGCGTCACCGGGCCGGACAGGCCATGGGCCGAGACGGAATTTTCGAAGGTTATCGCCTGCGCGTTGCCGGTGTGATCCGGGACTACGGAATGAACGACCGGGAACAGGCCCCGAAGGACAGCCGGGAAACGCACAGTTGAAGGTTGGGTGCCTCGCTGCCGTCGATCCGCATCTGGAATTGCCTGATGTCTAAGCAAGGTTCAGATTGCTCACAGCGCGAACAGATGCTTGCCGGAACAGACTTGCCAATGGGGACATTTCACTGTCCGCCCGGGCCATTATGCCAATTGGCCCCGCAGTCAGACTTGTATCGATCGGTAGCGCCTTTAGCCGTCCGCTTTGGATGTCTGCGGCGACCACGCCCGTTGAAATGATCCATACGGCACCGCCGGCAAGCGCAACCTGCCGCCCGAACGCTGCGGAGACGGATTCGATCATTCTTGGAAAACTGCTCAGACCGTTGGCGATCATCATCCGGTCGACCAGCGGTCGGATCGCCGAGTCATCCGGCGGATAGATAACGGGATAGTCTGACAACTCGCTCAGGTTCTGGGCATGGACCAATGGGTGATCGGGCGCACAAACGATTGCGACGCGTTCGATATACATTTGAGTGAAGGAGATATCCTTCATCGTCGTTGGTTTTCCCAGCCGACCGATGACAAGCTCCAACTGCCCCGCGTGCAAGCGATCGATCAAATATCCATGGGGGCCGTCCTCGACCCGGGGAATGGTGTCGGGCGAAAGCTGGGAAAAGATCTCTAGCGCATGCGGCAGTAACCGGGCGGCAACGCTGGGCAGGGCGCCAATGGAAATCGAACCGGCATCTCCCTTGCGGATCGCGGCGACGCTGTTCATCGCCATGTCCAAGGCTGTCATTCCACTTGTTGCGTGTCGCAAGAACACGTCCCCGGCCACGGTCAGTGTAATGCCACCCCTGTTGCGCTCCAGAAGGGTGGTGCCGGTGATGTCCTCCAGCTCTTTCAGGGTTTTCGAGATTGCAGGCTGACTGAGATTCAGGTTCTCGGCCGCAAGTTTCATGCTTTGTCGCCGCACGATTTCAACGAAGGCTTCGATGTGCCTGACTTTTAGCCTGCGATCGATCATCACTTTCCATTTTTGGAAACTAAATGGGACATAACGTCATTTTACATAACGGAAACCGTAGTGCAATCTGGTCGAAGTTGGAGGAGGGGACAGATGCGCACACAAGTCGTGGTCATCGGTGGCGGACCGTCAGGCTTGCTTTTGTCGCAGCTTCTGCATGTCCACGGCATAGACAGCATCGTTTTGGAGAGAAAGACCAAGGAATATGTCCTCGGCCGCATCCGCGCAGGTGTATTGGAAAAGGGATTTGTCGGCCTGATGGAAGAGGCCGGTGTCGCCGACCGCCTTCATGCCGAAGGTTTCGAACATGACGGCACGCTGATTGCTTATGATGACGAGTGCTTTCGCGTCGATTTTCGCGAACACACCGACACGCCTGTCGTCATCTATGGCCAGACGGAAGTGACGCGCGATTTATATGCTGCCCGCGAAGCCGCAGGCGGCAGGATTGTTTTCAACGTGGAAGATGTCACGATCCATGATGCCGACACCGACACGCCGTTTGTAACATTCACGGTCGACGGTAAGGAGCAGCGTGTGGATACCGATTTCGTGGCTGGCTGCGACGGGTTCCACGGCGTCAGTCGCCAGACCATTCCTTTGGATGTGCGCCGCGAATACGAAAAAGTCTATCCATTCGGTTGGCTTGGCGTTTTATCTGAGACGCCCCCTGTCCACGAAGAACTGATTTATTCTTCATCGAGCCGTGGTTTTGCGCTGTGCTCCATGCGCAACGAGTCTCTTAGCCGCTATTACATTCAGTGTTCGTTGTCCGACAAACCCGAAGATTGGTCTGACGCGTCTTTCTGGGCCGAGCTCAAGCGTCGAATCCCGCGCGAATTCGCCGATGCTTTGGTGACGGGGCCGTCGATCGAGAAATCGATTGCACCCTTACGCTCGTTCGTGACGGAACCGATGCGCTGGGGGCGGCTGTTTCTTTGCGGTGATGCCGCGCATATCGTGCCGCCGACCGGAGCAAAGGGGCTGAACACCGCGTCTTCGGACGTACACTACTTGTACAACGCCCTCAGGGACTTCTACGAAAACGGCTGCACCCGGGGAATCGACAGTTATTCGCAAAATGCGCTGGCCCGCATCTGGAAAGCTGAACGCTTCAGCTGGTGGTTTTCATCGCTGCTGCACCGGTTTCCGGATCAGTCCGAATTTGACCTTAAGATGCAGCAGGCCGAGATCGACTTTCTGCGGACGAACACGGCGGCCCAAAGGGCGATGGCTGAAAACTACGTCGGTTTGCCGTATTGATGGGCATAGCCAAGGAGATAACGATGACGGATCGCTATACCACGGGAATGTCAGTCCGGCGCCGGGTGCTTGGTGATGTGCATGTGGACCGGGCGGAGGCACAGAAATCCGCCTTCGATGCGCCGTTCCAGGAAATGATAACTGAAACGGCGTGGGGCACCCTTTGGGCCAACGATGCGATCACACCGCGCGAACGTTCGATGATCACGCTTGCCCTGTTGGCGGCCACGCGGAACTTCGAAGAGATCCCGATGCATGTGAAGGCGTGCAGAAATACAGGTGCCTCTAGGGAAGACATCATGCAAGCTTTCATGCATGCGGCGGTTTACGCAGGCGTTGCATGCGCGAACCAGGCCGTGAAGCTGGCAAAACAGACATTTGCCGAAATGGAGGGTGAGGTGAAATGACCAGGCCGATGGACCTGTACCAGCGGGACCGTGAACGGCACCCGCCTGCCTTTTCCCCGAATTACAAGACGAGTGTGTCGCGCTCGCCCAGAAATGCCCTGTTGTCGCTGGAACCTTCGCTGAGCGAGTCCACGGGACCGACATTCGGCCATGGTGATCTGGACCCGCTGGATAATGACCTGATCCGAAATTACGCCAAGACAGGCGATCCGATCGGCGAGCGTATCATCCTCCATGGCCGGGTTCTGGACGAAAACGCACGGCCCGTTCCGAATACCTTGGTGGAAATCTGGCAGGCCAATGCAGGGGGGCGTTATCGTCACAAGAAAGACACCTATCTGGCAGCGATTGATCCCAATTTCGGAGGGTGTGGCCGTACGCTGACGGACGAGAATGGCTGTTACACTTTCAGAACGATCAAGCCAGGGGCTTATCCATGGCGCAATTGGGTCAACAGCTGGCGGCCGGCGCATATTCATGTTTCGGTGTTCGGCTCGGCCTTTGCGCAGCGGCTGATCACACAGCTATATTTTGAAGGCGACCCCCTGATTGCCAAATGTCCGATCGTGAACACGATTCCGGATCAAATCGCGATCGATCAACTGGTTGCCGCGCTGGATCTGAACGCGACGGTTCCGCTGGACAGTATCGCCTACAAGTTTGACATCGTGCTGCGCGGTCATCGATCGACCTATTTCGAAAATCGACCGGACGGGAATTGATCATGGCTCAGAAGCTCGACTATCTGAAAGAAACCCCATCGCAAACGGCCGGACCCTACGTTCACATTGGCCTGGCCCCGGGGGATGCAGGGTTTGACATTTATCGGCAGGAATTGGGCCGGGACGTTGTCGGCGCGCAGGCCGAAGGTGAGCGGATCACCATTCGGGGCAGGGTGCTGGATGGCACCGGCGCGCTGGTCAAGGATGTTCTGATCGAAGTCTGGCAAGCCAATGCCAAGGGGATTTACCCCGGGCAGGGCGAGGTCGAGCCCGGTTTTCGTGGATGGGGCCGTATCATACCCGATTTTGAATCCGGAGAGTGGATCGTTGAAACAGTCAAGCCCGGCTCTGTTCCGTATCGGGACGGCAGGCCAATGGCTCCGCACATCAGCCTGTGGTTAGTGGCGCGCGGCATAAATGTTGGGCTGAACACGCGGCTCTATTTCCCGGAAGAAGAGGCCGCCAATTCGGTTGATCCGGTTCTGAATCTGATCGAACAGGTTGACCGGCGGCAAACCCTGATAGCTGAAAGAACCCCGGACGGCTATCGGTTCGACATTCGCTTGCAGGGGGAAAAAGAAACGGTGTTCTTCGATGTCTGACGAAACAAAACAAAACCCGTGTATTATCTGCGTGGCAATCACCGGCTCGGTTCCGACCAAGGCGGACAACCCGGCTGTTCCGATCAGCGTGTCGGAACAGGTTGAAAGCACACATGAGGCTTTTGAGGCCGGTGCTGCCATCGCCCATTGCCATGTGCGCGATGAGGAAGGCAAACCTACCTCGGACCCCGATCTTTTTGCCGCGTTGAAAGAAGGGATCGAAACCCACTGTCCCGGCATGATCGTGCAGCTTTCGACGGGCGGGCGGTCCGGGGCGGGCTCCGCCCGTGGTGGCATGTTGCCACTGCGGCCGGACATGGCGTCCTTGTCCGTCGGATCGAATAACTTTCCGACCCGCGTTTACGAAAACCCGCCTGATCTTGTCGAATGGCTGGCCAGCGAGATGGTGAAATACGATGTCAGGCCAGAGATTGAGGCGTTCGACCTGTCTCATATCTTTCAGGCGGCCAAAATGCATAAGGCAGGTCAAATCAGGGATGTGCCCTATGTCCAGTTTGTCATGGGCGTGAAAAACGCGATGCCCGTTGATCTTGAGGTTTTCGATTTCTACGTGCACACAGTGCGCCGCCTTTGGGGGGATGTGCCATGGTGTGCGGCAGGCGTCGGGGCAAATCAGGTCGTGTTGAACGAGTGGTCTGTTGTTTCTGGCGGGCATGTTCGAACGGGGCTTGAAGACAATGTGCGCCTGGACAGAACCACGCTTGCTCCGTCGAATGCAGCGTTGGTTCGTCGAGCCGTCGAAATCTGCGAAACGCACGAACGCCCTGTCGCGACTGTCGCGCAGGCACGCGCGATCCTTGGGCTGCGAGAGGTCGCCGCCTGATGCCGAGTTTCGCCAGACCCCGTGACGTAATCCTGCACTATGAAGTGGCAAACCACGGTGTCGGCGGAGTGCCAGTTGTCTTTCTGAACTCTTTGGGGACGGATTATCGCATCTGGCGGGAAGTCGTGGCAGGTCTGGGCAAAACAGAATGCCTGCTTTGGGACAAGCGCGGGCATGGACTGTCGGATTGCGCTGTGACCTCAATTGATATGCTGGCCGAAGATGTTGCGGATCTGATGGACATGTTGGGTTGGCGCAATGCAATTCTGTGCGGTGTTTCGGTCGGCGGACTGATCGCACAGCGCGCTGCCCACCGACGCCCCGATCTTGTGGCCGGGCTTATCCTGAGCAACTCCGGTACGAAAATTGGAAATGACGAGGTTTGGAATACGCGCATTCAGGCTGTGCGTGAATCCGGTATCGATGACATCGCCGACACGGTAATGGAACGTTGGTTTTCCAACCGTTTCCGAGCCGAGCACCCCGATGCCGTGGCCGGTTACCGGAACATGCTGACACGCATACCTGCCGAAGGTTATGTCGCGACCTGCGAGGCCATTCGGGATGCGGACCTTGCCGAAACAACCAGCCAGATCAAAGTACCCACCATCTGTGTCGGTGGGCGTGAAGATCAGGCAACGCCGCCCGAACTTGTAGAGGCTTTGGCCGATCTCATAAAAGGCGCAGAGCGACATATTTTGCCGGATGTCGGGCACTTGCCATGCGTCGAAGCGCCGGGATTTGTCGCGGGCCAGATCCGGGCACTGTTAGGTGTTGTGGCATGAGTGACGTGTTCAATCATCCTTGGTTGTCGGGCCTCTTTGGCGATCAGGAAGCCGAGGTGATCTGGTCAGCCGAACGCACGCTGGCCCATATGCTTGCCTTCGAAGCCGCCTATTCCCGCGGGCTTGGCGCCATTGGCGTCGTGCCGGAGGACCAGGCCCGGGCCGCCGCCGAGTTGATTGAGCCCGCCAATCCGGACCTTCGGGATTTGCAGACCGGAACCTTAAAAGACGGGATGCCAATTCCCGCATTTGTGCGTGGTTTGAAGGCCGAGGCCGGGCCATTAGAGGGCGCGATCCATACCGGCACAACCTCACAGGATGTGATGGATACAGCGCTGGCTATGACAATGCGCGAAAACTCAGACCTGATCGCGGATCGTTTGTCGACCCTGACCGAGCGATTGGGTGATCTGGGCCGTCGGTTCGGCAGCAACAAGATGATGGGGCGTACACGGATGCAGGCCGCATTGCCGATCTCGGTCGGGCACCGGATCGAGAACTGGCAAGCGCCGTTTATCGAGCACGGCGATCGCATCGAGCAGATGCGCAAGAGTGTCGAGCGCCTTCAATGGGGCGGGGCAGTCGGGGATGGACAGGCCATTGGCGAAAAGCATCGCGACCTGGCAGCCTTTGTTGCCAAAGCGTTGTCGCTGCGCCCACCCAGCCGCAACTGGCATTCAGATCGCGCAACCGTCACCAATTATGCAAATCTGTTGTCGCTGATTTCCGGTTCGATTGGGAAAATGGGGCAAGACATCTGCTTGATGGCGCAGCAGGGTGTCGACGAAATCAAGCTTTCAGGCGGCGGCGGGTCATCAGCCATGCCGCACAAACAGAACCCAATTCTTGCCGAATTGCTGGTAACGCTGGCGCGCTTCAATGCCACGCAAGTATCGGGGATGCATCAGGCGCTTGTGCATGAACAGGAACGTTCAGGAAGCGCCTGGTCCCTGGAATGGATGCTGTTGCCAAACATGGCCAGGTGCACGGCCAGATCGCTTTCGGCAGCGAATGCCCTGTGCGCGCAAATTGATTCAATGGGGGTGCGGGAATAGGCGCGAGGCAGACATCGCGCCGAACGCCAAACACCGAACTTCGCCATCACGACACTACGGAGGAGGAGAAATCATGACCAAAAGGAAATCCTTGCTGAGTTCACTGGCCGCCCTGGCCGTTTCAGCAACAGCCAGCCTGGCCCAGGATGTGACGCTGACGATGCATCACTTCCTGCCGCCAGTCGCAGCGGCGCATAAAGGCATGCTTCAGCCATGGGCCGATAAGATCACTGCCGACAGCGATGGTAGGATTGCGATTGAAATCTTCCCGTCAATGTCGATGGGTGGCAAACCACCTGAACTGTACAGCCAAGTGCGTGATGGGTCTGCCGATATTGTCTGGACAGTCCTGGGATACACACCGGGTGTCTTTCCGCGCACCGAAGTTTTCGAGCTGCCGCTTGTTCACGCAGGCTCTGCGACGGATACAACGGTCGCCATGAACGCCTCGATGGAGATGCTGGCGGAGGACTTCGATGACGTCCACGTCATCTTTTTGCACACCCATGATGGGAATGTCATACATTCGGCGTCCGACCCGGTGCGCACTCTGGAAGACGCAAAGGGGATGAAGCTGCGGACCCCCAGCCGTACGGGCGCGTGGGTGATCGAAGGCATTGGTGCGGAACCCGTCGGCATGCCCGTGCCGGCCTTGCCCGAAGCCATGTCGAAAGGCGTTGTGGATGGCGCGCTGATCCCGCTGGAAATCGTGCGGCCCCTGAAATTGCAGGAACTGGACAAGTCCATAACAGAACTGCCGAACGGAGACCGCTTTGGCACCGCAACCTTCATGGTGGCGATGAACAAAGACGCCTACGAAGCGCTTCCGGATGACCTTAAGGCCGTTATCGACGCCAATTCAGGCGCCAATGTCGCGCGCGAGGTCGGTTCCAATTGGGAGAGTTTCGAAGAAAGCGGCACCGAGGCACTTGAAGCCGCAGGTGTAGAACGGATCGTGTTGTCCGACGAAGAAGCGGCCAAGTTCAACGCCGTGAGCGAACAGATCGTCCAGCGTTGGATTGACGAGGTGAGCGAGAAGGGCATTGATGGTGCAGCCCTCGTCGACAAGGCCCGCGCGGCAATTGCCGCAGCCCAGTCTGGCAACTGATTGGAAAACGGCCGAGCGGTCCGATGGTCGCTCGGTCGTTTGTGAAGCCTCGGGAATATGAGAATGCGCGTGGTTCTGAAACGGCTGGCGGATGCTTTTGCATTGCTCGGCGGCGTCATCTTGCTGGCGATTGTCGCCGTCACAACAACGAATGCTTTTGCCTTCATCCTCGATCGGTTTGCCGGGGCGTTCGGCGCGGATGTGTCGGGTCTGCCGGGCTATGAGGATTTTGTTCAGCTGGCGATCAGCTGCGCAGCCTTGATGTTCTTTCCCTACTGCCAGGCAAATCGAGGCCATGTGTCAGTGGATCTGCTGATGGATCACTTGCCCAAGTCCGTGCAGCGCGGCTTCGATCTTCTTTGGTTGGGGGTCACCGTCATTGTAGCTGTGTTTTTAAGCTACTGGATGGTTTTCGGTATGCTCGAAGTACGCTCGGACGCGGTGGTGACCAGCGTTCTGGGGTGGCCGACCTGGCCATTCTATTTCCCCGGTCTGCTGTCGATGATCCTGTGGGCTTTGATCGCGGTGTCTCAGGCATTCGAGGGCGCCGCAGATGCTTGATCCCATTTCCATCGGCATTCTTGGCCTGATCGTTCTTTTCGTCCTGCTGCTGCTTCGGATGCCCGTCGGGATCGCGATGATCGTTGTGGGGATTGGCGGCACGTGGGTGTTGAGCCAATCTGTCAGTTACATCCGGTTCGTGCCCTACCTGAAGCAATTCAAAAGCCTGCTGTGGGAAAACGTGGCCAACTATGACCTTTCCGTCGTCCCGCTGTTTGTCCTGATGGGCTATGTTGCGGCCGAAGCGCGACTATCCACTGATCTCTTCAAAGGCCTCGAAGCGCTCATGTCGCGTTTGCGCGGTGGCGTTGCGATGGCTGCGGTCGCGGCTTGCGGTGGTTTCGGTGCAGTTTGCGGGTCTTCTCTGGCGACCGCAGCCACGATGGGGCGCGTGTCGTTGCCCGAACTGAAACGGCTGGGATATGCGCCCAGTCTTGCCTCAGGTTCACTGGCCGCCGGAGGGACCTTGGGAATTCTGATCCCGCCATCGGTAGCCCTGGTGATCTATGCAATCATCGTGGAGGGCTCGATCCTGCGGATGTTTCAGGCCGCTATCGTGCCAGGGATATTGGCCGTTCTGGGTTTTATCGCCGTGATTGCCATTCAGGTGAGGGTGAAACCATCGCTGGCGCCAGAGCCGACGCAGATGGATCCGGTTGAACGAAAACTGGCTATACGTCGCCTCTGGCCCGTTATTCTGATTTTCGGTGCCATCATACTGGGTCTGGGCTTTGGTCTGTTCACGCCAACACCCGCCGCCAGCATTGGGGTTTTTGTGATAACGGCCTACGGTTTTGCACTGCGGGTGTTTACCGGCGAAGGCCTAGCGTTTTCCGGGTTGCTGAAGGCCATTCGCGCCACGGCAATCACCAGTGGAATGATCTACCTGATCCTTTTTGGCGCCGAAGTTCTGAAAGGCTTTTTTGCCCGCACTCAGCTGCCGCAGGCCTTGTCCGACTGGGCCGCAACCAGTGGTATGGATCCGATGCTGATCCTTGTGGTCATGCTGTGCCTCTTTGTCATTCTTGGCTGCTTCATGGAGAGCTTGGCAATGATCCTGGTGGTGGTCCCGTTTTTCTGGCCGACCCTGATTGCGTTGAATGGGGGCGAGTACGCCACGGCCGAGACGGCGGCGTTCGGAATGGACGCCGATAACCTCAAGATCTGGTTTGGAATACTGGCGCTGATCGTTGTGGAACTGGGGTTGATAACGCCCCCCGTCGGGTTGAACGTGTTCATCATTTCGTCGCTTGCAAGGGATACGTCCATGGGCACGGTATTCCGAGGCGTCTTTCCCTTTCTTGGTGCCGAGGTCGTACGGGTTGCATTGATCCTGTCGATACCGGCCCTGACGCTAGCGGTGCCGGCACTCATCGGGGGCTAAGCGAGTTTTGATACCTGTTTTGGACGCTTGCGCAGTATCTCCGACTTAGATGCGCTGTGATTTTGAGGAAAACGGCACGGCACCAAATTCCTTTTCGCCGTTTACAAATTAAAATATTCATTTTAGTGATTGTGTATGAGTGAGAATGCATGGTCCCGACGCACTTTCTTGTTTCACGCCGCATGCCTGACGGCATTGGGTGCTCAATCCAGGATTGCACTCGCCGAGGTGCAGCTTGGTACTTCGGCCCGGATATCAACAGTGTCAGACGGGCACCTGTCGTTGCCGCCGGAGATGGTGTTCGGATCCATGCCGAAGGAAGAGCTGAAGCAGCTTCTGAACCGCAACAAGGTGGACACGACCAAGTACGAGCCGGAGTGCAACGTTGCACTTTACCGCGACAATGAAAACACGGTGTTGTTCGATGTTGGGGCGGGGTCTGATTTCATGCCGACGTCCGGCAAGCTTTTGGAAACTCTTGAAACAATTGGCCTGGCGCCTGAAGACGTAACTCAGGTGATCTTTACCCACGCGCACCCGGATCACCTTTGGGGCGTTTTGGATGACTTCGACGATCTGTTTTTTCCCAACGCCACGCACCACTTTGGCCGCAAGGAATGGGACTATTGGTGGAACCCTTCAACGGTAGGATCGATAGGGGAAGATCGCGCCGCGTTTGCCGTGGGCGCAAAGCGACGCATGGAGGCGATTGAGGATCAGGTCGCGTTCTTTGACGACGGTCAGGAGATCCTTCCCGGTATCGCCGCGCGGGCAAGTTATGGGCACACGCCCGGCCATATGGCATTTGAAATTCACAATGGAACCGAGGCCGTCATGATCGTCGGCGATGCGCTCGGGAATCCGCATGTCGCGTTCGAACGCCCGGACTGGCACAGTGGTACTGATCAGGAACCTGAAGCTGCAGCAACTGCGCGCACATCACTGCTGGGTCAGATTTCTCAGGAGCAAATGAAAATCATTGGCTTCCATCTGCCGAACGGTGGGATTGGCCGGGTCGAAAAGACCGGCTCCGCATATCGATTCATTGGAGAGCCTTCATGATGCGATCGTTCGTGATTGCCGTTGCCTTGGCCACACCAGCCCTGGCCAGCGAAGATATTGCAGATCAATACCCGCAAAGCGTGCTGTATTCCAAGCCGGTCGAATACATTCCCGGCGTCTATTCTGCCATTGGCGCAACTGCTCCGCCCACCTATGAAAACTCCGGTCACAACAACAACCTCAGCTTCATCGTAACCGGTGAGGGCGTGGTCGTTGTAAACGGTGGTGCGGCCTATGTGCTTGCCGAAGCGCTTCACAAGGAAATCCAGGCGATCACGGATCAGCCGGTCAAACTTGTCTTTAACGAGAACGGTCAGGGGCACGCGATGCTTGGCAATGCCTACTGGTCAGAACTTGGCGTTCCAATCATCGCACACTCGGATGCGGCGGCAGAGTTTGAGGAATACGGCGCCCAGATCCTGCAGGGGATGCAAAACTACAATAAAGACAAATCCGAAGGGACGTTTCTGGCTGGACCGACCGAAACATTCGACGACGAATATGTGGTCGAGCTGGGCGACTATCGCATGGAGGCGAAATACCTTGGGCCCGCACACAGTCCCGGTGATATTTCGATCTGGTTGCCCAACCAAAGCCTTGTCATCGCAGGCGACATGGCCTTCCACGAGCGTTTGCTGCCGATCTTTCAGGAGACCTATACGGCCGATTGGCTCGAGACCTGGGACAATGAGTTCGAAGCCTTGAATGCCACCTATGTCATTCCCGGACACGGTCACCCGACAAACATGGATCAGGTACGCCGCTATACGCGCGACTACCTGATTTACCTGCGCGGCAAGGTTCAGGAGCACATGGATGCCGGTGGTGATCTGGCCGGGGCCTACTACGTCGATCAGTCCCCGTACGCCCAACTGGATACGTTTGAAGAACTGGCAACAAAAAACGCCGGACGTGTTTTTGAGCAGATGGAATTCGAATAGTTCAGGACTGCTGCGGAACGGGCAACCGCATCAGCAATCTATGCGTGCTGATCGCGCCAACCCACATGAAGAAGACGGCAAGCCATGCGGTCAATGACAGGGCTGACCCACCAGACAAACCGGCCCCAACGGCGCAGCCGCCTGCCAGCATCGCTCCGAAACCCATAAGAACGGCCCCGACCAGGTAGCGTTCCATCGGTGTATCCGGGCCAAACCGTTCAATCTTCCACTCTCCGGCAAGTATGGCTGATCCCGCCGCGCCGACGGCCACACCCGGAACAAGGCCGATACCGAAGGACAGCACGACATTACGCTCTGCAACCAATGCCATCAGTGTATCTGTGGAGGGGCCCGTGAAGGTGACCGAGGACACAGGCACAACTTCAAAAGACGCTTGCGCGATTGCAAATGTCATCAACCAGCCAAGTGCAACCGCCACCCCAACTCCTGCTGCGGATACGATCTTGGTGATCGGGACATTGCGGCGGATTGCAAATGCAATTGCCAAGGCCAACCCGAAGGCCGCAAGGCTTGCGTAAATCACCGGAGAAAACCCAATTATCTTGGACAGATCACGCGGCGCGCCTCCAGCGATGGTCCAGATGCCGGAAAGCGCCTCGCGCGCCGGGCTGAGAACACCGGTGTAGGCCGCCTGAGCCACCAAGGTCAGAATCAACCCCGCTACAAGGGCACGCAGGTTCCCGCTGGACGCCAGAACCAACAGGCGTGAGGCGCACCCGCGCGACAGAACCATTCCAACCCCGAACATTGCACCGCCAATTACCGCACCGCTGAGACTTCCCGTCGATGCAATCGCACGCGCCCCGGACAGGTCCAGCCATCCGAACGAGACAAACCCCTGCACCAGAGTCAGCGCTGCGGAGAAGGCAATCAGCCAAACCGCGAGCCGTGGCCCGAACTCACCTTCAGCGACCTCGACGGTCGAGGCGCGCAAACAGAAGTGGGATTTCTGGGCGGTCACACCGAACAGGAGGCCGACAAGCGCTCCGGCAAAGGCCAGCGCGCCCGGGTCTCCCAGTAAATCGATGAGCCTCTCCATGGACAGAAACTCTCACCTCGTTGATTGTTCGTCTTTGCCTTTCGTCAAATTACTATTGTGCGGCCATCGGCCGACGAGCCAGTTGGCATTGCGTCCAAAGCTCGCCCAAAGCGGCTACCAACCTGCCGATGTCTTCCGGTGAATGCACGGGCGACGGAGTGATCCGTAAACGTTCAGTTCCCTTCGGGACGGTTGGATAGTTGATGGGCTGGATATAGATCCCGAAATCACGCATCAGAACGTCTGATATAAAGCGGCATTTGACCGGGTCGCCAACCATGACCGGGATGATGTGGCTTGGGTTGGGTGTGTGTGGAATGCCCAGTTCGTCCAGCCTGATTCTGACTTCCTGCACGCGTTGCCGGTGCAAATGCCGCTCCGCTTTGCTCTGCTTCAGATGACGAACAGAGGCCGCCGCACCAGCTGCCACGGCAGGGGGCAGCGCGGTGGTGAATATGAACCCGCTGGCAAAAGACCGAACAAAGTCGACAAGGTCATGGGAGGCCGCAATGTATCCGCCGACAACGCCGAACGCTTTGCCCAATGTTCCTTCGATGACGGTCAGACGGTCCATCAGACCTTCGCGTTCGGCAATGCCACCTCCGCGTGGGCCGTAAAGTCCGACGGCGTGAACCTCATCCAGATATGTCA
Organism: Ruegeria sp. AB8; assembly: GCF_056542605.1. NCBI lineage: Bacteria > Pseudomonadati > Pseudomonadota > Alphaproteobacteria > Rhodobacterales > Roseobacteraceae > Ruegeria > Ruegeria sp. AB8. The sequence goes on along the minus strand of NZ_JBQGAB010000005.1, from coordinate 22,218 downwards.
TCGCGCCATAGCGATCCGCCAGATCGCAAATCTCGGCAATCGGTGCAATGTCGCCGTCCATCGAATAAACACTCTCGAACGCGATGAGTTTCGGGGTATTGGCCGGCAGGTCCGCAAGGTGCCTTTCAAGGTCCGCGAGGTCGTTGTGCTTCCAGATCCGCTTGTTGCAGCGACTATGGCGTATGCCCTCGATCATCGAAGCGTGGTTCAGTTCATCGGACAGAACAGTGATACCGGGGATCTTGGACGCCAAAGTGCCCAAAGCAGCCCAGTTCGACACGTAGCCGGACGTGAACAACAACGCCGCTTCCTTGCCATGCAGGTCTGCAAGTTCTTGTTCAAGCAACACATGCTCGTGAGTGGTTCCCGAGATATTCCGTGTTCCGCCAGCCCCGGCACCACAGCTGTCAATGGCCTGATGCATGGCGGCGAGGACTTTGGGATGCTGACCCATCCCGAGATAATCGTTCGAACACCAGACGGTTACATTCTGAGGACTGTTCTTCGTGTGGCTTCGGGCAGTTGGGAACTTGCCACACTGACGTTCCAGATCAGCGAAAACCCGGTAGTTCCCTTCTTCCTTCAGCTTATCAAGCTGGTCGCGAATGCACTGCTGGTAGTCCATTTCAGTTTCCAACGGCCTCTTCGACGATCTCGGACAACAGGGTCTGAACCTTTTGCATCGGACCGTCAGGATAGCTACGGTATCCCACCATCACGCCGCTATCGTTCTCGGCCACAAAAATTCCGTAGGGGCAGTAGCCGATATTCATTGGGTCGGCTTCCATCACCTCACGCGAGATCTTTGCTGAACAGAAGATGAAGATATCTGCGGCCGAAAAAATCTGTTTGTTGCTGCCGACATCAGCGCCTGTTCGGTTCAGCATTTCACCGACATGGCTGACATAGTCGATGACCAGTCCCTGTCCCACGATCGCGGACTCCACGGCGAAGGTTGCATCGTCAAAACTTCCGTCGAAGGGAGTGGTTATGATCGCTTCCGCAAGCGCCTGGCTTGCCAAGACAGCGGAAAGCGCGGCCGTAGCGATAAAGTGTTTCATGATCGTGATCCTCCTCGTGAACCGCATTCTCTCAGGTTGTGCTGCGGGGGCTTTGACACCGGTCAACCCCCGAGTCCTTTAGCCAAACATGTCCGAAGTGATACCCGCGTACCAACCAAGCGACTCTTCGTAGGTTGCTTTCCGAAGGTCTGCGTTTTCGCCTGTCTGACTGATGAAACCATCCACCTTGGCGATCTTCTCGGGCGTCGCTTCGTACGTGGCACCAACCTTGACCCCGTCATCTGCATCGATGAGCGACCAGCACGTGTTCGAAAACTTGGCCGGAAACACTTTCGACCCGGTCAGCGCGCCTCGTACGGCATTTGCACAAACCTTCGCCTGACTGTTTGCCGAGAAACCGGATTTCGGCATGTCGCCCTGCTGGCTGGCATCACCAAGGACATAAATGTCCGGATCGGCTTTCGAGGACATGTCCGCCGCATTGACGGGCGCCCAGTTGCCGTCGGTCACACCGGCCATTTCCGCGATGCGCCCCGCTTTCATCGCTGGGATCACATTGCAGACATCGACCTTGGTCACTTCACCGTCGATGGTCACAGTCATCGCGTCCGGATTCACCGACACGTTGCCGCCGCCGAAGTCTTCACCGATCCAGTCAACCATCCCTTCGTAGTGGTTTGCCCAGCCTTCCTGAAACAGTGACATCTTGGAAAACTTCGGTTTCGGATCAGCCACGATAATTTTTGCTGTCGGATTGTTCGCCTGCAGAACATGCGCGACCATTGAAACGCGCTCATACGGCCCGGGAGGGCAACGGTAGGGATTCGGCGGGGCGACCATTGCAAAGGTCCCGCCTTCGGGCATTGCCATTACCTGCGCTTTCAGGAGTTCGGTCTGGGAACCGGCCTTATATGCGTGCGGCATCTTGTTTTGTGCGGAGATATCCCAACCCTCGACCGCGCCATCGACGAAATCGATACCCGGGCTCAGGATCAGCTTGTCATACGGGACGGATCCACCCCCCGCCAGGGACACGGTCTTTGCGTCGCGATCAACACCAACCGCCCAATCGTGAACCACGTTGATGCCGTAGTCCGCGGCCAGAGTGCCATAGCTGTGAGCAATATCCGAAAGCTCCTGAAACCCTCCCAGATACAGGTTCGAGAAGAAACAGGTGTAGTATGTTCGGGACGGCTCGATCAGAGTAACGTCGATTTCGCCTTTGCTATCCTTGGCAATGTAGCGTGCAGCGGTTGCCCCACCGGCGCCGCCGCCAACAACCACGACCCGTGGCTTGCCTTGCGCCAGTACCATCGGAGCGGACAGCCCGGCGGCAATTGCCCCGGCGGTTCCAAGAAATGCTCGTCTATTGATTGTCATCGCGTTTCCTCCCCTTAGTCACTTTCACTCTGGATTGTTGAAATAGGCGGCCAAGGCCGCGATCTCGTCGTTGCTTAGCCGTCCGGCGATCATTTGCATGACCGGATGGGGCCGCTGCTTTTGCTTGTATGCGTGCATGGCGACCAAGAAGTCCTCATCAGGCCAATACACGATCGACGGAATGCCATCGTCGGCCCCTTCGATCTGATGGCATGTCGTACATTCGCTGCTGAGATATGCGCCGTATTCAGGATCACCCTGGATCGCCAGAATTGCCGGGTCGACCGAGCGATCGGTACTTTTAGCCGTTGGATCCGCTTCGGGAATATCCCGGGGATTGTCCGAAAACGCCCGAAGATATGCGATAACGTTTGCCCGGTCTTCCGCGGTCTTCAAACCGCGAAAACTCATCCGTGTTCCTGACGCAAAGGCACGTGGGTTTTCGATGTAAGCCGACAGGGTGTCCGCGTGCCATTCCAGGCCCGAATTTCCTGCACGTTTCAGGCTTTTCGAATAGTTGAAGCCATCCAGCCCGGCGGCCTTGCGTCCGAAGATTCCGTTCAGATGTGGACCGATCTTGTTTTCAGCCCCGTCACCGACCTCGTGGCAGCCTTTACACTGCGCGAACACAGCTTTCCCGGCGTCCGCATCGCCCAGGTCCTCGGTTGCGCTTGCCATGGGTGCAAGACCACCCAAGACCGCAGCACAACTCAGTACCTTCGGCCACCCCATGGTCAGCCTCCGAACGACTTGAGATAGACAATGACCGCCTGGATATCGTCCTCTTTCTTAAGGCCCGCGAAAGACATTCGGGTCCCCTTCATGTAGGCTTTGGGCTTTGCCAGAAACGCCGCCATTTCTTCGTCAGTCCAGACGAGGCCGTCATCGGCAGCCGCCTTCATTGCCTTGGAATATTTGAACCCTTCGACAGCACCGGCATTGGCCCCGATAATCCCATTCAAGGCAGGGCCCGTCCGGTGCTTGGCACTTTCACCGACCTGATGACAGGATTGGCACTTCTTGAAAACTTTCTTTCCGCTTTCGATCATCTCGGGATCAAGTGCGGCGGTTTGTTCTACTGCTGTAGCTTCCGCCGGTTTCTCTTCGACCTCCACCGATGCTTCCTGAACCGAAGGCTGCGCCTCGGTCGCCTTTGCTGCGGTTTCTTCAGGCGTAACATCCAAAACGGCCGCGCGCATCGTGATTTCCACGCTTTCCTTGCAATCGGTCATGCAAGGTTTGATGGTCCAGAAATGGGCCTCAGCGGTTTCACGATCATCCACGATGAAACCGCCTGCATTCGGCATTTCGACTTCGAGGAAATTCTCGTGCGACAGAGTAAACTCGTCATCGACGATGTCATTGGAATAAAGGATATAGGCCACCATCGCATAGACATCATCCGTTTCCAGCGACTGTGCGTTTCCGAAGGGCATGGACCGGTTTACATAGTCCCAGACCGTCGAAAGATAGGGCCAATAGGACCCGACTGTTTTCAGGGGGTCCTTGTCGGACAGTGTACCTTCGCCGCCCGCCAGTTTGGGCCAGTTGTCCACGCCTTCCGCGAAATCGCCGTGGCAGATCGCGCATTGCTCGGCAAAGACCTCTTCTCCGGTGAACACGTCACCAGAACCCTCCGGCAACCCGGTTCCGTCCGGAGCGACGTCCAGATCCCACGCCGCAATCTCTTCTGACAGTGCTGGCCGTCCAAGTCCGAATTTTTCGGCATGAGCCGGTACGGCCAAACATAAAGCAAGGGCAGAGGCGGCCAACAGCTCAGGATACTTCGACATTTTCCGCCTCTCCGGTCTCTTTGATCCACCAGGTCTGGATGCAATTGTTGTGGTAAATTGAATTCTCGCCGCGCACTTCACGCAGTTGGGCCTTGCTTGGCTGGACATAGCCTGTGGAATCCTTCGCGCGGGCCTGCAGAAGCATTTCGGACCCGTCCCAGTTGTAGTCCAGATAAAAGCGGGTCAGCGCCTTGTCCGTACCGGGCGCTGCCAGTCGGGCCGGAATCCAGTTCTTGCCCCCGTCCACGGAAACGTCGACACCCGTGATCGAGCCTCTTCCAGACCAGGCCAACCCTGTGATCACCAAGGGTCCCGGTCCGTGCTTTATCGGAGCCTGTGGACTGGGCGACGTTACAACGGACTTGGCGTCCATGACCCAAGTCCATTTACGGGATGTGCCGTCTTCCAGCGTGTCGGTGTATTTCGAAGTCTCCTCGCGGCTCTCAATCACCATTTCCGTGACCTCGACACGGCGCAGCCATTTGACCCACATGTTGCCTTCCCAACCGGGGACGACCAGGCGAACCGGATAGCCATGTTCCTTGCGCAACGCCTCGCCATTGGCCTTGAAGGCCACGAGCACGTCGTCCATGGCCTTTTCCAGCGGGATCGAGCGCCCGTTCGAGGATGCATCCGCCCCTTCAACGTAAACCCACTTGCCTTCGGGCTTCACGCCGGCCTCTTCCAGCAGGGTGCGAAGCGATACGCCGGAATATTCCATATTGTGGATCATTCCATGGGTGAACTGCGCACCATTCAGTTGCGCACCGGCCCACTCCATACCTGTATTTGCAGCGCACTCGCAGAAATAAACGCGGTTCTCTCGCGGGAAGCGTTCAAGGTCTTCGTAGGTGAACACAAGGGGTGTATCGACCAACCCGTTGATCATCAGGCGGTAGTCCGCCTTGCTCAGTTCGATGGCGCCTGAATGATGCCTTTCGAACGCGCAACCCTGCGGCGTGATTGTACCGTCCAACGCGTGGATCGGTGTGAAGTTTATCGAACTGATCGTGTCGGCGGTCAGCCACTCGACATTGCGGCGCACGACGTCGTCTTCAAACTGGATCGGCAACCCGTAGGGGGTCGCATCCACGCCCTCACCAGTGGCCTGTGCCCATTCCTGAACCTGGGTAATCAGCGGATCGGGGCCGGCAGCGCGCACTGCTCCGGCGCCGACTGCTCCTACTCCAACGGCGGCCGCGCCACTTAGAAATTGGCGGCGGGAGGGTGCCTTTTCTCTGGAGTTTTCACTCATCGTGTTTGCCTCCGTTACTCGATCAGCAAATTTTGTTTATGTGTTGCAAGTTCCGGCCGCGGCCTCAGGCGCCGATGACATCGACCGATGTATTCGGCTCGACGGTCACGGTGCCCTGGCCGCGAATGTGGTTTTCGACGACATCCCAAATGGGTGGGCCTTCGGTGCCCTCGTTGACGCTGGCCCAACCCGCCACGACGTAGGTTTTCGACGGATCAATCGCCTCGCCGGTCTTGAGCAGGGTCATTTCACTGATCCGCTGGCCTTGCGGTTTGGTTACGTCGATGCGGTAGCCAAGCCCGCCGACACGCACCATGTCGCCGCCCTGCTGGTAGTAGGGATCTGGGTTGAACAGGTTGTCACCGACATCTTCGAGGATGACGTGGATGAATTCGCCCGTCATTTCCGTGCGATACGCGTTCGGATAGGACATCGAGGTGACGTTCCAGATGTCTTCGCGGGTAATGTCCTGCCCCGGCAGGATCGACGGCCCCCAACGGACGCCGGGCGACATCGCGATGTCCGCCTCGCGCTGGTTGATCAGGGCATCGCAGATCAGATCATCCCAGGTGCCGTTAAAGTTGCCCCGGCGGTAAAGCAGCGAGTCGGTCTTACCGATGACCTCGCTCAATGCCGTTTCGAAAGGTGCCCGTTGATCGTTGATCAAGGCGGAAATGGCAGGATCTGGGGCGATAACGTCCGAGAAGATCGGGATCAGCTTGTGCTTCAACCCCATCATCTGGCCATCCCGCACATCCAGGTCCACGCGGCTGACGAATTTACCATTCGAACCCGACGCGATGATGTGGGTCTTGCCAACCAGAACTGGCTCGGGCAACGCATCATGGGTGTGACCGCTGAGGATCACGTCGATCCCCTGCACCCGTGCGGCCATCTTTTTGTCAACGTCGAACCCATTGTGGCTGAGGACAACGACAACATCGGCACCGGCATCGCGCACTTCGTCGACCATGGCCTGCATGTTTTCGTCCCGAATACCGAAAGAGTATTCCGGGAACATCCAGCCAGGGTTGGCGATTGGCATGTAGGGGAATGCCTGCCCGATCACGGCGACCTTTGCGCCGCCCCGGTCAAAGAACTTGTAGGGTTGGAACAGCTCGGCGGGTTCGTCCCATTCGGCATCAAAGATGTTCTGGCCCAGGGCGGCAAAGGGCAAACCTTCGACGATTTCGTTGACTCTGTCGCTGCCCAGGGTGAATTCCCAATGGAATGTCATCGCGTCAGGTTTCAGCGCGTTCATGACATTGACCATGTCCTGCCCAGCCGTCTGGTAGCAGGTGTAAGAACCGTGCCATGTATCGCCGCCGTCCAGAAGCAGGGCATCAGGGCGTTCAGCGCGGATAGCATTTATGACTGTCGAGACCCGGTCCAGACCACCGACCCGGCCATAGGTCTTCGCCAGCGCCGCGAAATCATTGTAGGTCAGCGCATAGGCAGACGGGCTTCCATCCTCGATCCCGTAGGCTTTGCGAAACGCGGCACCCGTCACATGCGGCATGTGCCCACGCGCGTCGCCGATACCCAGATTGACTTCGGGTTCGCGGAAATAGATCGGCTTGAGTTGCGCGTGTATGTCGGTGACATGGATCAGGCTGATATTGCCAAAAGTCTCAAACTCCAGCAGCTGATCCTGCGTCAGGCTTTGCTGCGCGGCAAGTCTGGCCCAGTTTCCAAACCCGGACGCCCCATAGAGCGCGGAAGCGGCCATCGAAACCTGCAGGAAGTCACGTCGCGAAATCATCTATCGGCTTTCCTATTTCACATATAAATGTGTGAATGTTTAATCAGATGAAAACCCGCGCAAGACATCTCTTGCGCGGGTTCAGTGTTATTGACGCACGGCCGGAGTTTCGATCGACAGCCCGTTTCCGCGCGAAGCAACGTAAAGCTCCAGCGCGCGGAACTCATCCGATCCTTCGGCAAAGGTTTCCGCCCGTGTGTCGCGAATACAGCCGCGGAAACGATTGTGGCGCGAAATTAGCTTGGCCTGTTTCAGGCGGTAGGTCGGAAATCCGTTGATCATACCCTGGCTCAGGTGATCCGCCCGGATCATGTTGCCCCAGTTGTCCTCATGACAATTGGCGCAGCTCAGTTCCAACTGGCCATAGCGGGTATAGTACATTTCCTTACCCTGCTCCCAATAGGGGGCGGCATCGCCATCAATAGCGACGTTCATCGGCATCCCGCGTGACTGCAGACCAATCAGCGCGACCATTCCCTGCATGTCGCCACCGGACCATTTCCAGGCATCGGCTTCCATGCGATCCGTACGACACTTGTTGATCAGATCTTCCATCACCATCAGCTTGCCGCTTTCGGCATCGACCTTGGGCATGGACGCCTGCAACCCCTTGAAGCTTTCCACGCCATCATGGCACGAGGCACAGCTTTCACCAGCGGCACCGTCGGCCGCCTGGAACAGGTCTGCGGCCTGATCGACAAAGATCATCGCCGGATTGTCAAAATCGTCGATTTGAAGCGCCTGGGTTTCATCGGTTCGGAAATGCCACCCAGAATAGATCTTGTCGAAGTTTTCGACATGCGCCGGTGCTGCGGTTACCGAGATCATATCCAGCTCGTCGTTGATCACGAGATTGTCGCCGTCTGGTTCGGCCACTGCCGCCACTGGGAAAGCCAGAATAGCCGCAATCGTCGTAAGTGCCTTATTTTTCATTACGTTCCTCCCTTGGTGGACCAGCGCCAGAACTCATAACCGGCGCTGACCTGCCTTAGCGGCCGAGCCGTCAGGCGATCTCGATCGATTTCTTTTCGTCGTAGACAGAACCGTCATCGTCGTACCATGTGAAGACAAACTCACCGGCCTCGGGCACGGTTGCTTCGAACTGGAAGTACGGGTTTGTCGAAATCGCCGGCTCCATCGTCACATCAACGACCAGCTCACCGTTAAACTCGCAGGTGAAACGGTTTATGATCGAACGCGGGATGACATTTCCTTCTTTGTCTTTGCGCTGACCGCTTTCCATTTTGTGGCTGATCAGCGTTTTGATCGTGATCGTTTCGCCAGCAGCGGCAGTCTTGGGAACCTTGACGCGGGGTTTTACACCGGATGCCATTGGTTGAACTCCTGTTCTTCAGGGCGCGTGGCGATCAGCCGCCGCAGCCGCCAATTGTCACTTTTACGGTCGCGGATGCCTTGGCAAAGCTACCATCCGCCATCTTGGCCACAGCAATGACGTCCTGCGTTCCGGCAAGCCGAATGCGCGTGGAAGCAGCCTGTTCGGCCGCCAGCGGGCCGAAATTGAACGTGGCAACGCCCGGCTCGGGGTTGCCTGCCGCCACGATCAGAATTGCGGAAGCACCCGGCGCACTGACTTCAATCGGTACAGTATTGCCATTCTCGGCAATTTCCGGCGCGGTAAGGGTGACACCACCGTCCGCCATGTCCGCCCCGCCGGTAAACGCCGCGATGGCATCATCGGCGGCCGCATTGGCGCGAAGCGGCATCAGTGTCAGGAACGCGGCGCTCAGGCCAAGGGCCAGAGTCTCGCGACGAGAAAGTTCCATTTTCAATCTCCTTCGGATTCTCGCAATTTCACGCCTTAATGCGTGATCATTCCTCTTTCAGGGTCGCCAGAAATGCGACCACATCCTCGATCTCCTGCGCGGTGAGGATCGTCGTCAAAGGCGCTGACGGAGCTTTGCCGGTATAGGCGTCGCCGGGGCGAATATAACCGTCATCCTTGTAGAAGGCGGGCATGACCGTTCCTTCAAACGTCATCTTGGCATTTGCGACCAAACCACGAAGTTCTGCTTCGCTCCAACGATCACCAGCGCCGTCCAGCATCGGTCCAACTTCGCCATGAAACGGAATTTCCGCCAAGGCCGTAACCGCGTGGCAGGCCACGCAGTTGCCCTTGGACTTGTCTCCGACGATGATCGCGCCGTTTTCGACATCACCTGCAACGCCGGTCAGAGAGACCTCGATTGCACCATAATCATCATAGGCTACGTCCTTTGGGCCTGTACCTGCCGCATAGGCGCCGACACCTGTCATTGCGCAGACCAAAGTTAAGAGTCTCAGCTTCATGATCCCTCCCATTTGTTACCGCGCCGATGGCGCTTTGCGGCCTAAAGCTTTGGCGTACCGTAGTCGACGGGCAGGGTTCGTCGCAACATTAAATTCATCAAAATGAATTTTTTTATTTGTAACGCTAACGCTCAGTCCTGCGAAATATTGTTTCGCTCCTGAATGCGCCGCGCATGATACCGTTGAAAATCTTCACCATTATCAAGTTCGTATCGTTTCTCATTGACCCACGTGAAAAGATCCAGGGTTGTTCCATTGGAGAACGCGCCTGGCATGACGGCAACCGCCGCATTGATGGCCGTGGCGTCCTGTGGAACTTCTTCCGGCAGAAAAACAAGCGTCGGGGTGAACAGAATCCCCCACTTGCGCATCAGCGCTCTTTGCTCATTTTCTTCCCCGTCAAAGTCGGTGGCGGTGGTGCTTCCATGCAGATCCAATTGGACCACAAAGAAGTTGTCTTCGATATACACCGCCAGATCAGGCTGGGGAAAAACCTCATCATGCATCTTTTTGCAATAGATGCAGCCTTGTTGTTCAATGAATAAAACCAGGCGCTTACCTTCGCTTGAAGCCTCTTCAAGATCGTCGCGGAGGTCCTTGAACGTATCGCGCATCCACGGCGTTTTGTGCAAGCCGTCGTCGCCCAGTTCCGCCGCGGAAACGGCCCCACCCAACAGGCATGCTGCCAGGAAAAGTAATACTCGGTTCATGTCTTCCTCCTGTCTTAGCCAATCGCCGCGAGCCAGGGAATATGGTCCAGCATCCACTGGGCGATGAGGTTGATAGAGTTGGTTGCAATCAGCACGCCGAAGAGAATCAGCATCCCGCCCATTGCCTTTTCGATCAAAGGCAAATGCTTCCTGAACCGCGCCATCCATTGCATGAACGGACGAACCAAAAAGGCCGCCAGAACAAACGGCGCGGTCATTCCTACACCGTAGACGAACAAAAGCATTGCACCACGCCAGGCCGTCTCGGTACCTGCCGCGGTAAACAGGATTGCCGCAAGCACCGGCCCGACGCAGGGTGTCCAGCCAAAAGCAAAGGCCAGTCCCAGAACGTAGGCTCCGATCAGGCTTATGTTCGACGTCTCGCCTAAATCCGCGCGAATCTGGCGATACAGAAACCCGATGCGGACAAGCCCAAGGAAATGTAGGCCCATCGCAATGATGGTGGCCGCCGCGATCCAACGCAGAATGTCGAAATACTCTCGGACCAACTGCCCAAAAATCGAAGCCGTCGCTCCGAGTGCCATGAATACGGTGATGATCCCGGCGGCAAATGCGATTGCAGATAACATGGCCCTGCGACGGACGCCGGGCGAAATGGCGGAACCTGCTGAAATCTGCTCCATCCCGACACCCGCCAGATAGCTGAGGTAGAAGGGCACAATTGGCAGGATGCAAGGAGAGAGAAAGGACAACAGCCCCGCGACCAAAGCTCCTGCAAATGTAATGTCGAGCATGGTCAAATCCGTCCCAAAGCGCTATCATTCACACATTCAAAATAGTAAAGATATAATGCTGCGGTCAATCGGAGCTTGAGATGCGTCAATTACTCTTGCTTGTTCTGGCAATCACATTGCTTGTTTTCCCTGTGTCTTCACGGGCCGAAATGACACTTCTGATGGCAGAGGAAGATGGGTGTATGTGGTGCGCCCGTTGGGATTCCGAAATCTCTCAGATCTACCCGAAAACGCCCGAAGGACATGCCGCACCATTGCAGCGCGTCGATATCCACGCGGCACTGCCAGACGGTATTTCTCTCACTAAACCTCTCTACTACACGCCGACCTTTGTTTTGTTGGACAATGGCCACGAGGTCGGCCGGATCGAAGGCTACCCGGGCGAGGACTTTTTCTGGGGCATGTTGGGTGTTTTGCTTCGTGACGCAGGAATACCGATTGAGACCTCTGGCTAATTGGCTGCAAATTATATAAACTGTTTTGAATACGTGAAGCCAAGACAGCGAGGCATTCTTGTTGGACAAACCATCGAAACTGCCTGTGTTCTCGAAGGACATGTGTGCGGAAGATCTGGACCGAATGATGGAAAATGCCCAGACGGCATCAAACTTCCTGAAGGCTATCAGTCACGAAGGGCGTCTTATGATCCTGTGCTATCTGTCCTCGGGGGAAAAATCCGTCACCCAGATGGAGGAGATGCTATCAGCTCGGCAGGCTGCGGTCTCTCAACAACTGTCTCGCCTGCGCTTCGAAGGTCTGGTCAAAACCCGGCGCGAAGGAAAAACGATCTACTACAGACTGGCTGACGACCGATCGACACAGATTCTCGAAGTTGTTTACGATCTTTTCTGCAGGGAAAACTAGAGGCCCTGTCTGAAAGGCCGCCAGCTTTGGGAGGGGACTGGCCATGTTCGAATTGCTGGGAGACGCCAATTCCGTTGCCCTGATCGGTTTGATCGGCGGGATAGTGTTGGGATTGGCGGCACGTATCGGCCGATTCTGCACGTTGGGCGCGATTGAGGACTACCTATACGCGGATGATGATGGGCGGCTGCGAATGTGGGCCGTTGCAATCGGTGTGGCCATTGTCGGTAGCCACGCGGCTATGGCGTTGGGTTGGCTCGATCCCGTCGAAACGACATATCTTGCGCAATCGTGGAACCCGATCGGCTCGATCGTGGGGGGGGTGCTGTTCGGCTACGGCATGGCCATCAGTGGAAACTGTGGCTACGGCGCATTGGCAAGGCTGGGGGGCGGTGACCTCCGATCATTCGTAATCGTATCTGTCCTTGGTCTGTCAGCATACGTCGCAATGTCGGGCCCCCTGGCATATCTCAGGGTTTCGGTATTTCCTGTGGAAATGGATATTGGCCAGCCGCAGAGCATCAGCTTTCTGGCCGAGCGCTTGACCTCTGTTCCGGCCTGGTTGATCGGTGCGCTTGCCGGCGCCGCCATGGTGGGTTTCGCTCTGGCAAACGAACGGTTTCGCCGCACCCCGTCGCGGGTGTTTTGGGGCACAGCCGTAGGACTGGCGGTCGCCTCAGGTTGGCTTGGAACGTATTGGGTTGCGTCTCATGGCTTTGACGCAGAGACGGTGCAGACCCATACATTCGCAAGGCCGCTGGGTGACACGATACTCTATCTGATGACTGCATCCGGCACCACGCTTTCGTTTGCTGTCGGTTCGGTCTCAGGTGTTCTCATCGGAGCGTTCCTTGGATCCTGGTCCAAGGGCCATTTCCGGTGGGAAGCGTGCGAGGATCCACGTGAACTCAAGCGGCAAATGCTGGGCGCCGCCATCATGGGCCCGGGCGCGGTCATCGCGGTTGGATGCAGCGTTGGACAAGGTATCTCTGCCTTCTCACTTCTTGCCTACAGCGCGCCCGTCACATTCGCTGCGATCTTCGCCGGGGCAGCCCTTGGTTTGAGGCAACTCGTCTCAGGGCTGTCTTTCATAACTGAGCGTTGAGTTCCTAATTCAACGCCAACCGGAAACAACTTCCCGCCGCTTCCCTGACGTCGGTGAGTTTCTTTCGCCAATAATCAGTTCGTGTTGATAGCGTTTTCTTGATTAGCGCCTCATACCTCATCATGATCCAGATATGTCGGTCGAAATTGAAAAGTGGCTAAATGATCTCGGATTGAGTCAGTACGCAGATGCTTTTGCGGAAAACGATATCGATGCGCGCGTTTTGCCATTGTTGACAAGCGACGACCTCAAGGAGCTTGGGGTAAGTCTGGGTCATCGAAAAATTATTCTCGCTGCGGTTCGGGAACTGGGTAGCCAACAGAAATTGCCCACTTCATCCCAGTCAGCGGACGGGCAAATCGATGAGAAGGATGAGGAATTTGTTTCTGATGAGACTGAAAGTGGAAGTCCATCGAAAAGAAGATCTACAACACAAACAGCCGCTGAGAGGCGACATTTAACAGTCGTGTTTGCTGATCTGGTTGGCTCGACAGAACTGACCAATCGCCTGGATCCCGAAGACATGCGGGGTCTGTTGCAGAATTACCAGGATGCCGTCGCAGGGGCGGTAAGCCGATATGGCGGCTACGTCGCGAAATATCTGGGCGATGGCCTTCTGGTGTTCTTCGGCTGGCCAACGGCCTATGAAGATCACGCTGTTCGCGCGGTAAAGGCCGGTCTTGAGGCTGTTCGACGGGTCAAAGAACTTAAAACGCCGGACGGCGAGCGTTTGTCTGTCAGGCTGGGCGTTGCGAGTGGTGATGTGGTGGTCGGCGACACGGTCGGAGAAAATACTTACGAAGAAGGCGCAATGACCGGCCCGATCGTCAATCTTGCGGCTCGTTTGCAGGAATATGCAGAACCAAACTCAGTCGTCTTGTCTGTTGAAGAAACCGAAGCAGCCTTGCATCAGATTTTTGAGTTCAAATCTCTTGGGCAAACCGAACTCAAGGGGTTCAGAGAACCACGCACTCTGTTGAAAGTAGTTTCGGAGCGCAGCGCGGAGAGCCGTTTTCGCGCTTCACACAGAAATGACGCCGGCAGCGCCATGATTGGCAGGGATTACGAAAAAGGGATCCTTTTGCAGTCGTGGCAACGCGCCAAAAGCGGTCATGGGGAGGTTGTCCTTCTGGCGGGCGAGGCCGGAATTGGAAAATCGCGCCTGACAGAGGAATTCCTTGCAGAAGTCGCCGCAACTGACGAAGCCGATGTGATAAGACTGAACTGTTCCCCTTATCTGACCAGCAGTCCTTTCCACCCGGTTACGCAGCGAATTTCCCAGGACGCGGATGTTGAACCGGACTTTGATGACGATCTGATCCTCGACCATGTCAGGAAGATGCTGGAGGGCAGAAAAGGCTTGGACTGGGAGAAGGTCTTGCCTGTTTTCGCCGCACTGGTCGCGCCTCGTAGCGCGCTCGCTCGAGAAGTGCTCGACTTGACGCCGCAGGAGCAGCGCGACCTAACAATTCAAACCTTGATCCACGCGGTTCAGGTTCGGTCAAGCGTTCGCCCGGTTATTCTGTGCGTTGAGGATGCTCATTGGATCGATCCTTCGACGCAGGCCCTGTTGGAGCGTTTCAAAGCGATTTGCACCGATCTTCCCCTGATGATGTTGATAACGCACAGACCGGGCTGGGAAATGGCCCGTGACGATGGAGCCTCGCACGTTCAGACCCTCTTGCTGAGGCGGTTTGATTCAGCTCATGTCTTCAATCTGGTTCGCAATATTACCGGTCAGGATCCGGACGATGCGCTGATCGCCGCAATTGTTGAGAAGACGGATGGCGTGCCCTTGTTCGTCGAGGAACTGACCCGCGCAATCGTGGAAGCCGGAGAGCAGGGACAAATCCACATACCGTCATCTTTGAAAGGTGCGTTGATGGCGCGGCTCGATGCGGTTTCACCAGAGGCCAAACAAGTCGCGCTTACGGGATCCGTCATTGGTCGAGAGTTTGAGCCGAGCATATTGAGTGCCGCAATGAGCCTAGATGAAGCCGACATCATCAAGCGTCTCGAAGAGCTTTCTCGTACCGGCCTGATCTTTGAAAGCGGGCATAATCGCGGGCATTTCGTTTTCCGACATGCCCTTATTCGTGACACTGCCTATCAGTCTATGTTGAGCTCTACCCGAAGGCAGCAGCACTCAGGTGTGGCGCGCGCTTTGCTGCAGATGCGATCTGCTGAGATTGAACGCCGACCCGAATTGGTCGCCCGCCATCTTTCAGAGGCCGAAGAATGGCCCGCTGCGTTCGAAAAATGGCGCACTGCGACTGAAATGGCCCTGGCGCGATCTGCCAGCCAAGAAGCGATGGTCAACGCCCGGGAAACACTCAAGGCAGCGGAAAAACTTGGACCTGAGAACAGTGCTCAAACGATCAAGAGCAAAATATTGATCGGTCGCAGCCATGACAGCCTGGGTCAGTTGCCAGAGGGTATAGCGGTCTTGAAAGCTGCTTCGGACGCAGCCCGTGTCATACGTGACGTAGAGCTCGCTGCAGATGCGGCCAACCACTTTGCGGATTCGTGTATGATGTCGAGCGAGAAATACAGCGAGGCAATTGAACTTTGTGACAACGCGCTGAAGGACCTGCCCGACCATGACGAAGTTCGCCGGTGCAGGCTGATGAGCCAACTTGCGCGCGCGCACATGTTTGCTGGCCAGCTTTCCGAGGGCGTGCGTTTTGGCCAACAATCCATGGAACTGGCCGCGAGACTGGGTGATTACAAATCCCAGTTCTCTGTGATGATGATGCATTTTGGCGCGCCGTTTGTCGCGCGCAAAGGAAGAGAGGCGCGCCATTGGCGTGAAAACCTCGATGCCATGCATCGGGTGGCCGAGAACCTGGGAAGTATTGATCAGGGTCGAAATTGGACACTCAGCCTGTTTGTCGGAGCCGAAATGGCCGACCGAGACCTGATGGACAAATCGCTCGAATTGCTGGCGGAGAACTCGGAAAAGGAAAACCATCTGCAGCTCTACTGGGTTCAGAAACACGCACGCGCCATGATTGCAATTATGGACGGCGATTTTGACCAGGCCGAAAAGCATGCAACCGAGGCGGTGCAGATAGGTCGGAAGACCCACGGAGAACACGTTGAAGGTGTCTTCGGTGTTCAGATGTTCACCATCCGCCGCGAACAGAACCGCCTGCACGAGGTCGCGCCGGTGATCAAAAAACTGATGACGGACAGCCCCGAGGATATTTCCTGGAAACCGGGCTTTGGCCTGATCGCGGCAGAGTTGGGATATACAGAACCAGCCGAACGCATTTTGAACGAAATGGCAGAAAATGGCTTCGATCTTCCACCGGATGCCATGTATTCGACTACATTGTCCTATCTTGCCGACATTTGCGTCGCCGTTGAGAACCTTAAGCATGCCAAGACCCTCTTTGACATGCTTGCCCAATACGAAGAGCTGACGATCACCGCTGGGGCAACCACAGTTTGCACCGGGGCCGCTGCGAGACGCCTTGGCAGTCTGGCCGCGCTGCTGAAGGACTGGGATATTGCCGAAAGGATGTTCGAAAAGGCTATCGAAGTAGACACGCACATGAAATGCCCGCCCTGGATTGCGCATAGCAAGGCAGCCTACGCATCCGCGCTGCGGCGCCGGGGTAGCGCGAGTGATCTGAAGCTGGCGTTTCAACTGGAAGGGGAAGCGTTGGCAATTTCGCAGAAATTGAGTATGGTTTCCTTAAGGTCAAAGCTCGAAGGAACAGCCAGTTAAGGCCATACCATGCTTGGGGGAGCATCATGCCAAGGTACATCATAGAAAGACAATTCGCCGAGCAACTGAACGTCACCGACGATGACAAAATCCACATCAAGCAAATCAATGACGAGGTCGGCGTCGAGTGGATTTTCTCGTTCCTGAGTGCAGACAAGCGCAAGACATATTGTCTTTATGAAGCCCCTGATGAGGAGAGCCTCAGAAAGGCGGCCGAGCGCCTGAACATTCCTGCCGATGTCATAACACCTGTGGATCAGATCGATCCGGGCATATTCGCCTGACCGTCAGCCGGTCTTTTACTTGAAAGAACGTAGCTCCTTCGTGAAGGGCTTCATAAGTACATGAGGCAGCCGTGCAAGAAGCCTGACCTGACAATGGGGAGGCCTAAGCATGTATGACCTGAAAACACTCGACGGAAGCACAGCAACTGTGGATCAGGAAGCGCTGGACGCGCTGGATGCTTCACTTCGTGGCGGTGTCTACCTGCAGGGAACTTCGGAATATGAAGACGCAAGGACGACCTGGAACAGTATGTTCGAACGTTATCCCGGGTTCGTAATCCGCGCCATGGGGGCGAGCGATGTCCAGAAGGCAGTGAACTTTGTCCGAGACGCAGGCCTCATGATGTCGGTCCGGTCCGGCGGTCATCAGATTGCAGGTCATGCTGTCGCGGACGAGACCGTAATGCTCGATCTGTCCCATATGCGGTCTGTACACGTGGATCCCATCAACAAGACAGCGCGGGTTGCGCCAGGTGCACTGCTTGGCGACGTGGATCGCGAAACTCAGGCTCATGGGCTTGCCGTTCCCGTTGGCATCAACTCGACCACGGGTATCGCAGGCCTGACCTTGGGCGGCGGCTTTGGATGGACCACCCGGAAATTCGGCATGACTATCGACAACCTGCTTTCGGCAGAAGTCGTGACTGCAGACGGCGCGATTGTAACAGCCTCTTCCACGAGCCACCCCGAACTTTTCTGGGCCATCCGCGGTGGGGGTGGAAATTTCGGGGTCGTGACTTCCTTCGAGTTCCAGTTGCACGACCTCGGACCCGATGTTCTGTCGGGCCTGATCGTACATCCGATCGAAAAAGCACCGGAGCTTCTTGCCCAATTTGCGGCCATTGCAGACAATTCCCCTGATGAACTGACCGTCTGGAGCGTGATGCGCAAAGCACCGCCTCTGCCTTTCCTGCCGGAGGAATGGCATGGGCGGGAAGTGCTGATCTTTGCGGCTTGCTATAGTGGACCGATGGGCGAGGGTGAAAAGGCGATGTCACCTTTACGTGCGCTCGGCGAACCGATTGCCGATGTCATATCACCGCACAAGTTCGTGGACTGGCAAGCCGCCTTTGACCCCTTGTTGACGCCCGGGGCCCGGAACTATTGGAAAAGCCATGATTTCGATGCGCTATCCTCGGATGCGATAGCGGGTCTGCTGGAGGCAATTTCCAGCCTTCCCGACCCGGCGTGCGAAGTCTTCATTGCCCATGTAGGTGGCGCAATGGCCCGCGTTGAATCCAGCGCGACAGCGTATCCGGAAAGATCGGCGCATTTCATCATGAACGTTCACACGCGTTGGGAAGATTCTGGAAAGGACGGAGAATGCATTGAATGGGCGCGCAGGCTTTATGAGCAGATGCGACCACATTCGACTGGCAGCGCGTATGTGAACTTCATGCCAGAGGACGAAGCGGATCATATGACTTGCGCGTACGGCGCGCATGGCGAGAAGCTAACAAAGATCAAAGGCAACTATGATCCAAATAATCTGTTCAGGATCAATCACAACATCTTGCCCGGGTGAGGCCATGCAGTGCTTGCAGAGTCGGGCTGAGTAGAGACCCGTAACCTGATTTGGTACCGCACAAATGCTCTCTTGGGTGTGCCAAAAGCCCGCAGGGACCTCTTGATTGCCGTCTTGAGGGTCCATACGAATCCGGTTCCGAAATCAACCGAATGAGGCGGCGAAGAGAGAACTGTGCATTGCATATCTGCCGGTCTTGCTGATCGAAGCGTTCCGCCAGCTTCACCATAACCGGCCCTCGTTTCCCGACCTGAGCGGCGCGCATGTGATCAATAAGGTAGTGCGCCTGCCGCTCTCATTCTCGGGGGCCTAAACTACACACTGGGTCTAAATAGCCATTGCAGGCTGTCCAGACCTTTGGATGACACTTATCCGCTTTTCCTACACAAGCATAAGGGCCGACGCGGCTGCGTCGCTGGGTACGGTATCCGATTTTGGAACTGGAAGAGTGTATCCCACCTTGTATCCCATTGTCGGAAGACTGGGATACACGACGGGTGGAAGGGGAGGAATTCCCCTATTTTGTTGCTCTTTCGGAGAATGGTGGCTGGGATGGTAGGAATCCTTGCCCACCGATGAAACCTATCAACTTTTCTCACTAGCCCGAGAAACTGGGGCGGTTTCGGGGGCATTCTGCTGAGCGAAGCGACGGGCGGAATGGAGCGTCAGCGGAATGAGCACGGGGCAAATCTAACAGTGAGCACGGGACTTTTCGACCGCCGGAGAGGCCGGTCTCTGGTGCTGACAGAACCGCTGACGACTGGTTTCGGGCGCTGACGGGTGGTCGCTGGTGTTGATGTTCCGGGGGCTGGGACCAGTGCAGCGAAGGACCGTCTAGAGATCACGCCAGATATCGCAAGAAATGAATTTGTTTATCATGCGTCAAAGCTTCTCGGCTGCTATCATCGCAAACATAGTCACAGTTTGAAGATTTGGGAGGAGGGAACTTATGACCACTAGACGCGATGTATTGAAGGCAATTCCAAGCGTCGGAACGGCATTTGCTGTTTCGTCCGCCGCTCTGTTAGACGAAGCAGCCGCACAGAGCACGGCTTCCGCACCGCCGCTTGAAGGGCATTTCCATCCGAAAGGGAAGGCACCGTCCAAATATACACTGGAAATTCTGGACGAAGCGAGGCGTACCCTTCCATTCTCTGATGTGCAGGACTTCGAAGAACAGCAGCGCGGCCTCATTGCTGAGATGCAGGACACGCAGATCATGGCTGATGCCGGTCACGTCGCGTGGGACAAGAAGCGATTTGATTTTCTGAATAGCGATACTGACTTTGACAGTATTCACCCATCACTGCAGCGCATTTCCCGATTGAACCAGAACTATGGTCTCTACGAGGTTATTCCTGGCATTTTCCAAGTGCGTGGGTTTGACCTATCCGATGTCACTTTCGTGCGCGGCAAGACTGGGTGGATTGTTATTGATCCTCTTATCTCTGCGGAACCTGCTCGCGCTGCTCTGGAGTTGTTCCAGCAGCATGTGGGCGAAGGATTGCCCGTAACAGCGGTGATATATTCGCATTCCCACGGCGACCATTGGGGGGGGGTGCGCGGTGTCGTTGATGAGGCCGATGTCCGCGCAGGTAAGGTTGAAATAATCGCACCACGCGATTTCATGGAGCATACAATTTCCGAGAATGTTTATGCCGGCAACGCCATGAATCGCCGCCTGTTTTACCAGTATGGGCTGCTACTGCCTGCAAGTCCTCATGGCTATGTCGGACAGGGTCTTGGGCAGGGTGTGTCAGCCGGTGCTGTCGGACTGATTGCGCCGACGCGAATAGTCGAAGAGGACATCGAAGAGTTCGAGGTGGATGGTGTCAGGATGATTTTCCAGAACACACCGGGGACAGAGGCACCTTCGAATATGAACACCTACTTGCCCGACTTGAAGGCTCTGTGGATGGCGGAAAACGTTACGGCGACGTTACACAATATTTACACACTGCGCGGCGCACCTGTTCGCGATCCGTTGCGTTGGTCGAAGTATATCAGCCGCGCGCTTCATCTCTATGGTGCAGAAGCAGACGTGATGTTCTATTCGCACCACTGGCCACGTTGGGGCAACGACCGAGTCCAAGCGATTTTGCGCGATCAGCGAGACCTTTATGCACACATGAACAATCAAGCGCTGCATTTCGTCAACAAAGGCGTGACGATCAACCAGATTCACAACGTCTATAGCCTGCCGCAAAGCCTTCAAGACAAGTGGCACTGTCGCGGCTATCACGGTTCACCCCAGCACAACAGCCGAGGTGTTGTACAGCGTTACATTGGCTTCTGGGACTGCAACCCGGCAACGTTGATCCCGCACTCGCCAGAGGACTCAGCGCCTCTCTATGTAGAAATGATGGGCGGCTCAGACGCAATCATGGCTCGAGGAGTCGAATTGCATGACAACGGTAAGTACCTTCTGGCCAGCGAGATTCTGAACAAGCTGGTGCAAGCGGAACCGCATAACATGTCGGCCCGGAATCTGCTGGCAGATGTGTACGAACAACTCGGCTATCAGCAAGAAAACCCGGGACTTCGTAATTCCTTCCTATCCGGAGCATTTGAGTTGCGTTCGGGTATCCCGGGGGGCGACATTCCAGACACTTCGAGTCCGGACGTTATTCGGGCTATGTCGACGGAACTGTTCCTGAACTTCCTTGCCATCAAGATGGACAGCCGCAAAGTCGAAGGGCACGAGTTCACTATGAACTTGGTGACCCCCGACAATGGTGAGAAATTCCTCGTGGAGTTGCGCAACGCGACCTTGACAAATGTCGAAGGGTTCACTGCAGATGCGCCGGATCTGACTTTGACAATCAGCCGTGCCGACTTGGAATTGACAATGGCCGGTGAGAAAACACTGGATGCGCAACTTGCGGATGGATCAGCTCAAATAGAGGGCGACCCCACCGTGCTCGGTATCCTCGCTCAGGCAATGGTCGATTTCGATCCATTCTTTGAAGTCTTGCCCGGGACGCGAGACCCTCATCATGTAGAGCCGCATTCGGACGCTTTTGAGGCGGTCACCGGGCTACCTGCAATTGAATAAGCTGCAAAGTCGAAGCAGATCTTTGGTGTGGGCAAGTAAATTGCCCGCGCCATGAAGCATAGGTTGGCAGCTTTGTCCGCACAGCCTTCATTCCGCCACCTACGACCAACACCCGCTTCAGCAAAAAGAAAGCAAAGCGGACACCCCCGGCAACCCGCTAAGGGCAGCCGAGGGTTCTGTCTATGAAGGTGGTCGCCGCCGGACAACATAGTCTGCCAACCACTGCCAATAGGCTTCAGCGTCACGGAACCCCTGAGCACGAGCGGCCAAATCCTCCGCTGCCTTTCGAGAGCACCTGCTCCACCAGCGTCTCGAAGCGCGCATTGACTTCAGCGGCTCGGACACGGGCGGTGTTACGATCCCCGGTCTTCAGGCCCTGCTTCAGCGCCTGAGCGCCTGAGCGCCCAGCGCGAAAGCCACGTCAACGGGATAGTTCCGTCTGAACAACCACGTATGGCCCTTCAGATAGGCATAGCGAATGTGAGCAGACATAGGTCTCCTCCTTTCAGATTTGGAATGTGGGATGGGTTCAGTTGGTTGAGACAACCCGCAGGATCATCTAGAGTGCCGGTTCGCCGTAGGGTCAGGACCCATTGATTTCCAGCGGTCGGCATGATTCACGGCTGAAAAACGAGCGGTGAACATGTCTGATCTTTTCTGGTTGACCG